>JAQBTY010000198.1 GCA_027624735.1 Pseudomonadota bacterium
GGGGAATGCCCAAGCTTAAATTCTCAAACCGGCTGTCTCATTATCGTTGACACGTTCCGCGGTTCGGCTGGACGGACTGGGCTCTGGTCAACAAATTCGCCGGCTGGTTCGTGCTGCTGGCCTACGGCTCGACCGGCGCGCTGATCGTCACCGCGATGGGTTCGCGCGGCCTGCGCCTATTGTTGCTGACCTTCATGGCCGCCGGTGCTTCGATCGCGGCGCTGGAACTCGTGCTGCTGGCGGCGCGCGGCGCCGGCATGGAATTGTCTCAGGCGCTGTTGTGGTCGAATCCCCGGGGATTTGCGCAGAACCGCAATGCGTTTGCGTTTCAAATGTTGATGGTCATCTGCACGGCGATTGCGCTGGCGCCGCCGCGCTGGTTATCGACGGCAGCACTCGCGATCGCCCTGGCTACGATTTGGGCAACGGCGTCGCGGGGCGGGCTAGGTGCGTTATTCATCGTTCTGGCCGTGGCGCTCTATGTGCGGGCGATTACACCCAGGAATCTGGCCATGGCGCTTGCCGGCGCGCTGGGCTTGCTTCTGGCAATTATTCTGGTGGAGCTTCTCGTTCTTTTGTCGATGACGGAATCTTTCTCGTTTTCTTCACTCGAAAAGGGGTTGGCTTCGGCATTTCATCCGCGCGGTGAAGAGCTGGAACGGATGAGAGGTATTGTGGGGGGCATGGACCTGTTCCGCGCCCACCCGTTCTTCGGCGGCGGGCTTGGCGGTTTTATCCACAGCGAGATAGGGGCGGGCCGCGCGCCCCTGGTGATCCATTCGACGCCTTTATGGCTGTTGGCCGAGACTGGGTTGGTTGGATTGGTCATCCTCTCCGCCCCGATATTCCGGATATTCCGGTGCGAAATTCGCCGCGACACGCCGGATAATTCGGCTTTTTTACTGATGTTGATCATCGCGGGGTTTGCGGTGATGTCGCTGGTTCACGAAATGCTCTACCAGCGCACTTTCTGGCTTTTGCTAGGCGCGGCACTAGCCAGCCCGGTTGTGACCCGGCGCGGCGGCTAAACACATTGTAAAAACTTTGGTGATCGCGGCCAAAAGAAAGGCCGCTGGAGAAATCTCCAACGGCCTTTCTGGTATTGGCTCCCCTTCGTGGATACCTATCGAACCATGTGTCTCGCTCCGGAGCCTGCGTTGAAGCGTCTTCTGGAAGACGTTAGAGGGCTGCAACTGGCCGCGTGACGGCTGGCATACAAGGGTAAATGCGATGAGCCATATGTTCGGGAAGAAGTGCTCGAAGAGAAGCTTGGCGCGCTCCTTGGTCGGCTGGTATTCGATGACGAAGTCCTCGACTGGGTGTGCGATGCCCGATAAAAATGGTGAGGTGGATGATTTGCCCTCATGTCGAACCCCGGAGAGAAACAACGTAAACGATTGGAGCGTTGTACCGTCCCGGCTATATTTTTTGCTGGTCCCGGTCGTTCATTTGTCCTTCGGGTAACCCTCAGTTACCCCGAGAAAGGCGGCGGCAGATCGACGGCCATCGTTTATACGCTGATCGAGACCGCCAAGCTCAATGGCGTCGATCCGCAAGCATGGCTCACCGATGTTCTGGGCCGTATTGCCGATCACAAAATCACCCACGTCGATGAGCTGCTCCCCTGGCATTACCCTCAGCCCTTAGCGTAACAGCGCCAACTATCTTCCGACAGGTCGGGTACACCCACCGCTTACTTACCCCCAAGCCTCAGCATAACAGCGCCAACTGTCTCCCGACAGGTCGGGTACACCCGCAGCTTACGACAACAAGGGGTCAGGATCATAACCAATGAGAGACTCGGCGCGCAATTTATCTGAACTCTGGAAACCTACGCTTTCCCGCGCATGGGCAAGCTGCGGGTGGTCGATGTGTTGGGCGAAGGACCTATCGCCTCGGACTGCCTGAGCGTTCTTTGTAGATTTGGTCCACTGACCGTTCGAGCACCTGAATGGAACCCCGAACCGGCAACGATTTTAACTCGACGAGGCGGTAACCGATAACCAAGGGCTCCGCTAAACTCAGGACAGATCAGGTCAGTGATCCAATAAATCTGGTCAGCGATCCCATCCAACAGAAATTTATTCTGCAATATTTTATCGACCCAACGTTTTCACACAGTCTGAGGCCGAAGCAGAAGTCGATAGTAGCCAGCGGTACGGGCGCGAATAAATAAACAACGGACACTATGTCCATTTCTAAGGTACCACTTTCGCGTGTTCACGCGCTTCAGTTCATTTCTGGGAATAGTGCTTTCACTTCACCAGCCTGAACCGCCCGAGTTTTACTCTCTTGGGCATTCTCCGAAACCTGACGACCTGAAGAACCGGACCGCTCACCGCCAGGGAAGGACCGCGAGTGATGTCTGCTGCCAGCTGGGCGTTTCTAAACAGATGTATTTCCACTGTCGCAACGAATATGGTTGTCTTAAAGGTCGATAAGGCGATGCGCCTAAAGGAGCTTGGAATGGAGAATACCCGTAAGTAGACTCAGTTTCCGCTGAGGTTTAGACTCCTCTGATAAATCGGATCAGAAATAAAAGGGCATTCGGCGGCGATCATTAAACTCTTGCCCGCGTGCACCAGGATTCCACATTTCAGGGAGGCTGATATACATTTCAATCCGCGAGGTTCCGATTTCGCCGAATCACTTGCGGCGAAATCGTACTTGGCTCCCATCTACCGGGGGATACCGCCAACGAGAGCTCTTCTTGTTTCGGCACAATCGGAACGATCGCCTGACCGCGATCACGGGCGACTGGTTCAGGATGGAAAGCAATGACTGGGTCGGAAGAACTCGTCGTGCCGGGTTTCGGTCGGATACTGGTGATCGATCGGTCGTGCCCGGCCTGCGGCGATGGCGCGTCGGCCCGGATGGAACGCACCGATACTCCGAAGGAGTGGCCGCTAGTGCGATGCGGCGGTTGCAGCTTCGTTTATCTCTCGCGCGGACCCGACTACACCGCTTTGTTCTCAACCATGGCATGGGAACGCACCACCCGTGTCGAGGAACAGAGCCGCGCCGAGCTGCGGCCATATTCATACCGGCTCTCTAAGATGACGCGCTGGCGCATGGGATTGCTGCCGCGCAACCGTCCAGTGGAGCAGATCGTTCGTCACGCCCGACCTGGCAACATAATTGATCTCGGCTGCGGTGACGGTGGGCCACTTAACGGGCTGCCCGAAGGCTATGTTCCGCACGGAATCGAGATTTCGAAAGAAAGCGCGCGCGCAGCGCAGAAAAACTTCGCCGCTCGCGGTGGTGAGGTGGTCAACGATGCCGTGCTCACCGGCCTCGAGCATTTTCCCAAAGCATATTTCAGCGCCGCCGTGCTTCGTTCGTATCTAGAACATGAGCTGCAGCCCCGCGCGGTGCTGGAGGCGCTTTTACCGCGACTTGTTCGCGGTGGGGTAGCGCTGGTGAAGGTGCCGAATTACGGCAGTATCAATCGCCGGGTGATGGGGAGACGCTGGTGCGGGTTCCGCTTTCCCGACCATCTGAATTATTTCACTCCTGCCGGACTGCGGACTATGGCAGAAGGCTGCGGCTATCGCGTCGAATTCGGCCTCACCGGCCGGCTGCCCACAAGCGACAATATGCACGCCGTATTGACGCGCGCTGAATGAGCGAGATTCTTAGGCAGATTGAGTCAGGACAGGAATTGTTCTCCGACACGGCGGGTTCACCGGCCAACATACATTTCATGTGCTTCGCCATCAGTCCATTTGTCATGCATATCATCCTCCCGCGCTATAGAAAGCGATGAACAAATCCCGTCACTTCAGCGCGTTATGCTTGAATTACTGTGCATCAATGGAGAATAAGGCTATCTCGGCATTTTTAGATAATGAGTCAACTTGAGACCATCGGCCAACCCCACGGAACTTCCGTTATGGTCTGTGGACTCAATGGGTCGCTGCAACATCTGCTCTCTATTAACCAGGAGGGGGATGTTGAGAATGAAGTACCGAACGAGGATCAATTACAGTGCCGCGGACAAGGCGTTGATGTGGGATCGATGGCGACAAGGTGACTCGCTGCAAGCCATCGCCCAGCTGTTCGACAGGACCCACGGATCGGTTGCCGGCATCCTGGCGCGCAGCGGCGGCATACGACCACCGGAAAGAAAACGGTCAAGATGGGCCCTGACGCGGTCGGAACGAGAGGAGATCTCCCGCGGTGTCGTCGCCGGCCAGTCGATCGGGGCCATCGCGTCGTCACTGGGTCGGGCGCCGTCGACGGTGAGCCGCGAAATCAGCCGTAATGGCGGCCGGGAACGGTACCGGGCAGACCGGGCCGATCAAGCCGCCTGGGACCGGGCGCATCGCCCGAAGACCTGTAAACTGGTAGAGAATCGCAGCCTGGCCCGCCTCGTGGCGAACAAGCTCGGACTGGCCTGGTCGCCCGAGCAAACTGCGGGCTGGTTGAAACGTACCCATCCGGGTGACGAGAGCGGCCGAGTGTCACATGAAACCATCTATCGCAGCCTCTTCGTCCAGGCCCGCGGGGCCTTGAAGAAAGAGCTGCTCCAGCACCTGAGACGCACCCGCGTGATGCGTCGCTCGCGCCACCACACACAGAAAAGGGACGGCCATGGCAGGATCACCGGCACGGTGTCGATCAGGGAGCGGCCCGCCCTGGTCGAAGACCGCGCGGTGCCGGGTCATTGGGAAGGCGATCTGGTGTCCGGCAGCAACAACAGTCACATCGCGACATTGGTCGAACGTCACACACGCACCGTGATGCTGGCCAAGGTCAACGGCAAGGATACCGAGACGGTGATCAATGCCCTGATCAGGCAGGCGCACAAGCTGCCGAAGGAACTCTACCGGTCACTGACATGGGATCGTGGCAAGGAGATGGGCGACCACAAGCGTTTTACAATGGCGACCAATATCAAGGTGTATTTTTGTGATCCACAAAGTCCCTGGCAACGCGGGTCGAACGAGAACACCAATGGCTTGCTGCGACAATATTTCCCGAAGGGCACAGACTTATCGCGGCACTCGCAGGCAGAACTCAACGCGGTGGCAAGACAGCTTAACGAACGACCACGAAAAACGCTAAACTATGAAACACCGGCAGAGCGATTCCACGCTTGTGTTGCAGCGATCCGTTGAGTCCACATCGGAACTCAGACCTTTGCGTCACGGGCAAATGAGTCTGCTCATGGCTATTTTCTGAAGTTCTGGTCTCGGGAAATTACTTCTGCCTAGCGCTCAACTTCGAACATCATCCAAAGCGCGCTTCGGCGCGGAGAGTGTCCCGCATACCCAATTCTCTAACATCGCGCCCGACCCTCTCGCTTTACCGAATTACCAAGAGTGTTAAATCCAACAGGCGGCCAACAGGCAGCCCATGACCCGTTTTGGCTAAAAACCGACCTGGGCGCTTGCGGAAATCACGGCTGTTCTTACGCCGGAACCATGCGTCCGGCGGCATTTGACCTGTCCCTGATAGTGTACTCTCATGGAGACACGCACTGCCCCGCCAGGAGATAAAAGCCGGGATAAAACTGATTTGGTCCGCGCGGCGGGCGCGGGAGGGAGCAATGAAGATGAACAAATCCGCCCTCGACGCGCTGTTGACGCCGCGATCCGCCGCCATCGTGGGGGCGTCGCCGCGCCCGAGTGTCGGGGGCAGGATGTTCCGCAACATGATCCGCTGCGGCTTTGCCGGGACATTGTTTCCCGTCAACCCGGGTTACACGGAAATCGATGGCACAGCCTGCTATCCGGACATGGAGTCCCTGCCGGCGGTCCCGGACTGCGTCGTCATCGCGGTGCCCTACGCCAATGTCTTCGAGCCGCTGGAAGCGGCGGCGCGGCGGGGCGTCAAGGCGGCGGTGATCGTCGCCGAAGGGTTCGCCGATGCCGCCACCGACGAAGGCCGCGCCCGCCAAGCGCGGCTGGCCGGCATCGCGCGGGATTACGGCATGGTCCTATCGGGGCCCAACTCCATGGGGCTGATCGGGCTGAAGGCGGGGCTGGGGGCGGCCTTCACGACATTACCGGAAGGGCTGGCGACCGGCGGCGTGTCGCTGGTTTCCCAATCGGGCGGGCTGCTGAACGCCACAATCGAGCTGGGCCATAACCGCACCATCGGCTTCAACTATCTGCTGTCGGGCGGCAACGAGGCGGTGGTCACCAGCGCCGATTACATCGACTGGCTGGCCGACGATCCCGGCACGTCGGTGATCATGAATATTCTCGAAGGGGCGCGGGACGGGCGGCGGTATCGCGCGGCCATCGCCCGCGCCGTTCGGAAGAAACCGGTGGTGCTGCTGAAACTGGGCCGGACCGATGCGGGGCGGGCGGCCGCGCTGGCCCATACCGGCAGCCTGGCCGGCGACAATGCGGCCTATGAGGCGCTGGCGCGCGAGGCCCCCATCGCCCTGGTGCGCACCATCGATGAAATGATCGAAACGGCGAAACTGTTCGACCGCATGAAGCGGCCGTCCGGCGACCGGGTGTTCCTGTTCTCGGTTTCCGGCGGCGCAACCGTGCTGGCCGGTGACCTGGCGCGCGATGCCGGGATCAATTTGCCGCCGATGGGCGATGCCACGAATTCGGCGCTGCAGGAAATCCTCGAAATCGATCATCCGTTCCAGAACCCGATGGATGTGGTCGGCGCCCCACGCCTCGCCAAGGGGGACAATCTGACCCGGTGCCTCGCGGTGCTGCTGGCCGATGATGATTTCGACGCCATCGCCTTTGTCATGGTGGCGCAAAGATCCATCACCGACAGCCATCAAATTATGCATGACCAGTATGAGGCGGTCATGGCGCGGGCCCCTAAGTCCCCCGGCAAACCCATCGTCATGATATCGGAAATGAACTGGCAGCCGGCCGAGCGCCCGGCCATCGATGCGCCCTATATCGCGGGGACCCTCGATCACGGGTTGCGGGCGCTGAAACGCCTGATCGATTTCGCCGCTTACCAGAACAACGCTGAGTCTTTAGGTGAGAGCGCCACTTTATTGACGCCTTTGGCCCTGCGGATAGCCGGCGATACCCCGCTCGGCGAAGCTGACAGCACCGCGATCCTCGAAGCCAATGGCCTGCCCTTCGCGCGCCACGCGCTTGCCGCCAATGCGGGCGACGCCGTTGAAAAGGCCGCTGAAATCGGCTTTCCCGTGGCCCTGAAGATCGCCTCACCGCACATCGCGCACAAGACAGAGCTGGACGGCATCCGGCTCAACCTCACGGATAAAGCGGCCGTGCGGTCCGCCCATGACGATCTGCTGGACACCGTTTCGACCAAAATGCCCGAGGCCCGGATCGACGGCGTATTGGTCCAGGAAATGGTCGCCGGCGGGGTCGAGATGATCCTCGGCATGGTTCTCGACCCGCAGTTCGGACCGCTGATGATGGTGGGCGCCGGCGGCACATTGACCGAGCTGATCGAAGACCGCGCGGTCGGGTTCGCGCCGCTCGCCCATGCGCAGGCCGCAGCCATGATCGATAGTCTACGCATCGCCAGGCTGCTCGACGGTTGGCGCGGCGGGGTCAAGCTGGACCGGGGTGCCCTGGCCGACGCCCTCGTCACACTTTCGCAATTCGCCGCCCGGACCGACGGCCAGATCGCCGCGATCGACCTCAACCCGGTGATGGTCTTGCCGGAAGGTCAGGGCGTGCGGATCGTCGACGCGCTGATCGTGCCGAATAGCCAGGGCGCTTAAAGGCGTTTGCTATCGCCGCACCTTGTTTGCCCCAAATACTATTGTCATCCCGGCCAAGCGAAGCGCGAGCCGGGACCCATAGGGTATTGCCGTTTTTTTGGTTCCCTACCCTTCGGAACCAATCCACCACTGTCCGGTACGTCACGTTCACACGACCGTCATCCCGGACCCAAGTGCGCTTCACGCCCATGGCCACAGGTGGCCGGTTTAATCTCACTCCTCCCCCTCGTCATGGTCGGCCTTCGCCACTGGTGTCCGGTTTAAATTTTGTCATTCATCTGAGATCGTTGGCTTTGGCCGAGTTTTTGAAGTTCGTTCGGTTAGGGACTCCAATTTCGTAGCGGTGGGGCGCCGAAACCATCCCTTTATTCGTCATTACCGGGCTTGACCCACTACTGTCCGGTTTAATCTCACTCCCCCTCTCCGTCATGGTCGGCGAAGGCCACTACTGTCCGGTTTAAATTTCATGCCCATTGTAACGTCATCT
>JAQBTY010000199.1 GCA_027624735.1 Pseudomonadota bacterium
TTACGCTCAGACCTGAGCGTAACAGCCCAGCGTTACCGGCGGCAGGGCTGGTTCACCGGACGGTCACGGTATAGACCTCGCGTGCGCCCTTAAATCCATGAAAGCGACCCGCGACATCCCCTTTGCCCTGCTAACCAGCTTCGACGAATCTCATCCTGAATTACGGCACCTTCCGGGAGATGTGACGCTGGTGCATCATGATAGGGATATTAACGCTGAATTGGATGGAGCCGTAAAATGCCTCCTCCCAGCGACCTCTTGACCCGCGACCTCTTGAAATATCAATTTCACCGAGACTTATAGACAACCGCTGTTGTGAATCTCGCCAAGCTTGACTAAAACCTGCCCTGACAAAGATTTAAGCGAAAATCTGTATCCCTGATCGTAAAGCTGACTGGCTCGTTTTTAACTGACGGCAATCGCGATCGGGGGAAGGGAAGGGGTCAACATGGCGCTTTACTACACGCGATTGGTTGATGAGGGGAAAGAATACTGGTGGTGCGCCTGTGGACGCAGCGCCAATCAGCCGTTTTGCGACGGATCACACAAGGGAACGGAATTGTCACCCGTGCAATACAATGCACCGCGGGACCGCCAGGTTACGTTTTGTGGTTGCAAGCGAACGGGAAACCCGCCTTTTTGTGACGGATCACACGAATCTTAAACCGCCAAATTAGCGCCTGGTCCGTAATGGCCCCGTAATTCTCAACAGGGCGCGGACTGGAACAATAAACTTCGGAATTTTAGTTTACGCGTGGATGTTTTCGATGAAGGACGCGACGAAAAGCCTACGCCGCCTCGAAATCCGATCCGTTGCGCCAGCTGTCGGACGATTTGCAGCGCTTGCAAACACGTTCCCCCGGCCAACTGCTTTCGAAGGTGTCCTGGCATTTAAGGCAGTTACGCGCTTTAACTTCGTAAACGCGCTCTGGTTCTGGTTTCATTGCTGGTTCAGCCATAACCATACGCTAGCGTATGGCAGGGTTTTTGTCAATCATTTGTTAACCATAATTTCAAATTTGTTACTCCTTACTGGTTATGCGAAATTTCGAGCCCGCTTAGGAACATTAGGAATTTTTCATCATATAAAACAATATCTTGCATTTGTTAGTTTGGCTGTTTTCTTAAGCGCTGCTCCAGCCGCTGGCGCGGATATGGCCAGTGGACTGGCTGCTGTCAAAAAAGGCGATTACGAAACGGCATTGAAGGAATGGCTCCCTCTAGCCGAGGATGGAAATCCCTCGGCGCAATATAATATTGGGCAGCTTTACCGGCTCGGGCGCGGCGTCCCTAAAGACTATACCAAAGCCAGCCAATGGTATGAGAAGGCCGCCGAGATGAGGCACAGCGGCGCGCGTCATAATCTTGCCGTCCTGTACGAAAAGGGTCTGGGTGTACCCATCGACTACGCCAAGGCCCTCGATTGGTATGAAAAGGCAGCCAACCAGGATTATGGGATCGCCCAGTTCAATCTTGCCGTTATGTACAGCGTCGGCCAGGGAACAAAGCGCGATCTCGTAAAGGCTTATACGTGGTACGCGATAGCGGCCGACCGCGACATTGACGGCGCCGCGGAAAATAGTGACCAGATAGCGAAGCTAATGACCGAGGATCAGCTTAAGGAAGCCCTCGAACGAGCCCGCGAATGGATCGATTGGCGAAAATAGGAGCAGGGGCGAACTTTCCCGTGATCCAGATGCTTGTTGGAATAGGTGGCGGTCGGGGAGGGATTCGAACCCTCGAAACGCTTACACGTTTGCTGGTTTTCAAGACCAGTGCATTCAACCACTCTGCCACCCGACCGGCATATCACGGACCGGAATTCCGCCGGCCCTTACGCCGTCTTGTAATGAGAGGCGCTTGTTCAGGTCAAGCGTGAGTTGGGTCCTTCGCCAGGGGAGCCACGTTTATGGGCGCCGATTGAGGACATTCTTTACTGTGGTCGGGTGCCAGCGTCTGCCACGCGCGGTGCGGATATTGCGCGCATTGAGCGCCTTTGCGATATCGGTCAATGTTGTCGCCCCGCTTTCCCTGATCTGGTCGATGATCGGCAGAATGGCTTCGGCGAACCGGTCCGCTTTTGCGAGGTTCCCTGCCTTCGCTGCGCCATCCGGGCGCCGAGGCCGAGGCGGCGCCATCGTATGCCGGCGCCGTCCAAAGCGTAAATAAGGGGCGGTCTCCTCCTCGGCCGGTTGTATATCCGGCTGGCTGCTGGGCGGAGAATCCACGCCCCCGATCATAAGAATTTCAATGTGATTATGAGCGGCTTTTTCGAGTTCGGCCGGCGCAAGGTCCGCGTCCGACACGGCGCAGATCAACTTGGCGCCAAGATCCCGGCAGCAATCCAGACTGAGATCGAAGGCGGGCGATGTCTCACCTTGATAGGCCGGTGTCATGACTTCGGTGAATTCGCCAACCAGACCTCTGGCGGGATGATCCAGAAAGGCTGTCATCAGGCCGCGCTGGCGGGCCAGCGTGTCGCCATGCTGTGTGTCGCCAATGTCCGGCATGCGGTAATAGGCGACATACCGCTCAAACCGCTCGGTTTCGCTCATGGCTTTCCATCGGCGTTTCACGTCGGCAGACATGCCGATTTGGGGCCCAGTTTCACCAAGCTAATTTAACGATCGATGAACCGTCGTTCTATTTACACAAATAGTTTATAAATATATATTTTTCAATGATTTATATTATTTTCTTTTCCTTAAAATTGCACGGATTTCCGCAAGGACCTGCCGATTTAAACCGGACAGCAGTGACACCCATCCGACCATGACGGCTTGCGGAGACACAAACCTGTGCGATACAAACTTGCCGGCTTGAGTGATAGGCTCAGCGTCGCTACATTGCGTTGTTGGGCCTAATGGTGATTTGCCTCCCTTTCGGAATTCAGGAAACATCTGTGATCAAATCTGTCGTCATTCTGATTGGAATTGGCATATTTGCCTCCGGCGCGACCTTTGGGCGCTACGGCAATTTTGACCCTTGTGACTGGACTGTCCAGGATCATGCGAATGCTACCCTCATTCCCAGAATAGTCTGGGCCGGGCGCTTGAAAGCCGATTTTCTGGTCAGAGGCATCGCGCGGCCATCATTTTCGGACTGCATGCTTGCCTGGTGGGAAAGCCGGGCGGAGGACGCAGCGCATGAGGCCATAAAAAAGATCCGGAACTAATTGCGCTGGACTGGTTTTCGCGACTAGGCAGCGCTGCTATCTTCAGCCAACCATGCGGGCTCCCTGGGCGCCGAAGGCATGAAGGAGAACGTTATGAAACTGTCATTGATCTTGCTGGGGCTTTCCATCCTGCTGAAATATACCGCCTGGCGGTATCCCGCCTTTCGTAAGCGGTTGAAGGAAAAAAACCTTACGGCTCAGATCAAGACCTGGGATGAAAGCGTCGGCCGATTTTATGTGTTCCAGGACGGAAAAATATCGTCCAGGGCGGGCATTCATCGCAATCCCGACATCTGCATGTCGTTTAAAACCGAGGAACTTGCCGTTGACTTGCTGATGCCGCCAATCAACTGGCTCGATCAGATCAATGCTCTCAAGGATTTCAAGCTCAAGATGGAAGGCGATGACGGGCTCGCCAACTGGTTTGCCCAGACCACCATGATTACCCAGAGCATCGGCTGGAAATGGGGTAGCGAGCTTCCCGACGGCACAAAACGCACCTGCAACATGACCAATGGCGGGCCGGTCTTCGTGGATGCCAAGGACGACAAGATCATCCGCATGATTCCGATCGAATTCGACGATACCGATACCGGGCCCTGGACCATTACGGCGCGCGGCATGAAATTCACCCCTCCGCGCAAGACCACACTGGCGCCGCACGGCCAGAACGCCAAATCCATCGTCCATTCGCCGGACCGGCTGCTGTACCCCATGAAGCGGGTCGATTTCGACCCCAATGGCGAGCGTAACCAGCAGAACCGCGGCATCTCCGGCTACGAAAGAATTTCGTGGGAAGAGGCCATCGATGTAGTCGCCACGGAGATCAAACGCCAGAAGCGTGAATACGGACCCGGCTCGATCGCCAATTCACATGGCTCGCACCATACCTGGGGTAATATCGGCTATTATCTGAGCGCCCTTTACCGCTTCCGCAACGCGGTCGGCACCACCCATGTGCATCATAACCCGGATAGCTGGGAGGGCTGGTACTGGGGCGCGGTACATCACTGGGGGCATTCCTTGCGCGTCGGCCAGTCAGAGACCTACGGCACGGTCGAGGATTGCTTGCAAAACTGCGACATGATCGTGTTCTGGTCGGCTGATCCGGAGACCACCAGTGGTTCCTACGGCGCGCAGGAAGGCACCGTGCGCCGGCAATGGCTCAAGAACCCGGATCTCGGCATCAAGGTGGTCCATGTGGATCCGTTCTATAATTCCTCCGCCCAGTTCCTGCCCGGCAAATGGTTCGCACCGAAGCCCACCACCTCGGTCGCCATGGCCATGGCGATCGCCTATGTCTGGATCAAGGAGGACTTGTACGACAAGGATTATGTCGCCACCCACACCGAAGGCTTTGACGTCTGGAAAGCCTATCTGGTGGGCGACGAGGACGGTATCGCCAAGACGCCCGAATGGCAGGAGGCGGAGACCGGCGTGCCGGCCAGGGATGTCCGTGCGCTGGCCCGCGAATGGGGTAAGAAACGCGTCTATCTGGCGCCCGGAGGCTGGGGCAACGGCCATGGCGGCGCCTGCCGTAACCAGACCGGCATTCAGTGGGCGCGGGTGATGGTGTGTCTCGTGGCCATGCAGGGGCTCGGCAAGCCCGGCGTCAACATGGGCAATCTGCAATGGGGCTGCCCGATCGATTTCAATTTCTATTTCCCCGGCTATGCCGATGGCGGCATGTCGGGGGATCTTGAGAACACATCGATGCCGGTAGAACTGTACCAGCGTATGCCGCAGCTCCCGACCATGAATTCGTCGTTCCAGAAGATTCCGCGGATCAAAATGCCGGAAGCTATTTTGGAGGGTAAAGCCGAAGGCCAGCCCTGGGTCGGCAAATCGATCGAACATCAGTTCGGCAAGATCAGCTATCCCGCCCCGGGCCATTCGCCGGTGCGGATGCTGTATAAATATGGCGGCTCAATCCTGGCGACCATGAACAACACCAACCGCTGGGTGAAGATGTACCAGTCGAAGAATATCGAGTTCGTGGTCAACCAGTCGATCTGGAACGAGGGCGAGGCCAAGTTCGCCGATATCATCCTGCCGGCTTGCACCAATTTCGAGCGGCCCGACATCAGCGAATGGGCCGGTCTTGGCGGCTATGGCCATCACGGCCAGCAGCAGCTTAACCACCGGGTCATCGTCTTCCAGGCGCCGGCGATAAGCCCCTTGGGCGAGTCCAAATCCGATTTCTGGATATTTAACGAGATTTGCAAGAAGCTCGGGCTTGCCAATTATTTTTCCGAGGGCATCAACGAAATCGATTGGGTCAAACGTCAGTTCGACGCGTCGGATCTGCCGCAACAGATCTCCTGGAAACAGTTTCTCAAGAAGGGATATTTCGTGGTCCCATCGGAGAAAGAGGAATTCCGCGCCCCGGTCTCGTTCCGCTGGTTCTGGGAAAACCGCAAGAAGGATGTCCCGGAGCCGCAACCGCTGCCATCCGATTACACGGACGAATATCTCAAGGGGCTGCAGACCCAGTCGGGCAAGCTAGAATTCGAATGCAACAGCCTCAAGCGCTTTGTCGATCCCGAACGGCCGCCGATTGTCAAATACGTGCCATCCAGCGAAGGGCCGCATTCAGGGGATCTCTATGAAAAATTCCCGCTGCAGATGCTTACCCCCCATTCGAAATACAGTTTCCATACCCAGGGCGACGGCAAGGACAGCTTCCTGCAGAACATCGACGATCACCGGGTCAACGTCGATGGCTATTACTACTGGGTGATCCGGATGAATCCGCTGGATGCCGCTGAACGCGGCATCAAGAAACACCAGCTGGTCAAGGTGTTCAACGACCGGGGCGCGGTCATCTGCGCCGCGTTGCCGACCTACCGGCTGCCGCGCAGCGTATGCCATGGCTATGAATCGTCGGCCGTGTACGACCCGATGGGCACGCCTGGCAAAACGGTCGACCGCGGCGGCTGCCTCAATCTGCTGACGCCGTCGAAGACCCAGACGGAATCGACCCATTCGCTGGCCGGCGCCAACGCGCTGGTGCAGATCGAGGTTTGGAATGGCAATCCCGACCACCTTTCCGAGGCATTTTCCGACGCAAAACCTGAGGCAAAACCAGTCGAGACTCCAGCGGAAAGACCGGTTCTCATGCCGGAACCGGCGGAGTAGGGGTCAGCTATGTCAAAATGGAACATGATCATAGACGTCGCCGAGTGCACCAACTGCAATTTGTGCACGCTCGCGACCATGGACGAATATGTCGACAATGACTGGCCGGGCTATTCGGCGCCAATGCCCAAGCATGGGCACAAATGGATCGATATCAAGCAAAAGGAACGGGGCCAGACCCCCTTCATGGATATCGCCTATATGCCGACCATGTGCAATCACTGCGACGACGCGCCCTGCATCAAGGCGGCGCCGGACGTCATTTCCAAACGCGATGACGGCATTGTCATCATCGATCCGGTGAAATCCAAGGGCCGTAAGGAAATAGTCGACTCCTGCCCCTATGGGCACATCTGGTGGAATGAGGAACTGAATATCCCGCAGGCCTGGACGTTCGATGCCCATCTGCTTGATACCGGCTGGGACAAGACCCGCGGCCACCAATCCTGCCCGACCGGCGCCATGAAGACGATCAAGCTCGACGATGCCGCCATGGCCAAGCTGGCGCAAGATGAGGGTCTAGAGGTATTGGAACCCGGGCTCGGCACCAAACCGCGAATCTGGTACCGGAATTTGTGGCGCTATACGACGGCCTTCATCGGCGGCAGCGTTTCTGCTGAAGCCGGCGGGATCGTCGATTGCGTCGAAGGTGCGACAGTCATTTTATCAAAGAACGGCAATAAATTGGCCGAAACCGCCACCGACATTTACGGCGACTTTAAGTTTGATAAATTGGCGGAAGGCAGCGGCGCCTACACGATTGAGATCACCGCTGACGGGCATGACGCCAAATCGGTCAATGCCGAGCTTGGCGAAAGCATTTTTCTTGGTGAGATCCGGATTAATTGACCCGGCCTTGTTGTTAACTAAATTAACCCGTCATTAATTTTGTATGATGGGCGACGGATTCGACTGGTGACGTTCGTGAAAACCGTGTCACATGGCAGTGAAAGATCATTTTACGGCCAGAACGAACTGGAATTTTTGAAACCTTAGGAATGGGAATCAGGGGATGGACGGAAGTAATAAATTAGAAACCGAAATCGTCGATATCGATCCTGCCGATATCGACCCGAAGATTTACGATCTTTATGATCGCTATTGCCACAGCAGCATGGAGCGCCGCGAATTTTTGACGCGCGCCGCCGCCATGACAGTTGTTGGCGGCGTATCCGCGCTGGCCATGGCGCAGGCGCTGCTGCCCCGCTATGCCGAAGCCCAAACGATTTCCTTTACCGATAGCCGGATCAAGGCGCGCTACGTGACTTACGAGTCACCCGGCGGCAATTCCGGCAAGATGCGTGGCTATTTGGTCGCGCCATCCGGGACAGGACCTTTCCCTGCCGTTCTGGTGGTCCACGAAAATCGCGGACTTAATCCTTATATCGAAGACGTCGCCCGACGCGCCGCCACCGAGGGATTTGTCGCGCTTGCGTCGGACGGCTTATATCCAATCGGCGGCTATCCGGGTAACGACGACGATGGCAAGAAAATGCAAAGCAGCCTCAACAAGGGCAAATTGCTGACGGATTTGCTCAACAGCGCCAAATATCTTAAAAAGCATGCCCTCTCGAACGGCAAGCTCGGCGCGACCGGCTTCTGCTATGGCGGGGCTGTAATCAACTATCTGGCGGTTAAATTGGGTGCCGATTTGCAAGTGGGCGTACCGTTTTATGGGCGCGCGCCAAAATCAGAGGATGTGTCCAATATCAAAGCGGCAATGCTGATGAACTACGCCGGGAATGATAAACGGGTTAATGCGACACGTCCCGGATACGAGGCTGCCCTGAAGGCGAACGGGGTTAATTACGTAATGTATAGCTA
>JAQBTY010000200.1 GCA_027624735.1 Pseudomonadota bacterium
AACCTGCACCAGGCCACGTTCCGTCTTGTGCGTGATGTCATGAGCACAAGCCTTCAGGACCAATGGCCAGCCGATCCCGGCCGCAGCCGCCGACGCGGCGGCAAGATCACCGACCAGCGCCTCACGGGTAACCGGAATGCCATAGGCGGCAAGAACCTGCTTGCTTTCATATTCGTTCAGGGCGGCCTGCCCCCGCGCCCGTGCCGCCGCGATGATCCGGGCCGGCTCGGATACCAATATTTTTTTCACAGAGATTAGCCCCGTCCGCGGTTTTCCGCTTCCATTTCGCGCAGTGTCCGGCGGTCGATTTTCATCAAGGTCGTCCGCGGCAGAGCGGCGACAAAGTCCATTTCGGCGGGAACCTTGTACCCGCCAATTCTGCGGACGCCGTCCTTGAGCGCACTGACCAGATCATCGGAGATTTCGACGCCGGGGTTGAGAACGATAAAGGCTTTGGCCTGGGTCAGACCATCGGAATCTTCAAAGGACACAACCGCCGCTTCCATGACCGCTTCATGTTCGGTAATCGCGGCTTCCACCTCGATCGGCGACACCCACATCCCCTTGACCTTGAAGACGTCGTCGCTTCGCCCGGAAAACCAGAAATACCCGTCTTCATCGAACTGAAGGGTATCGCCGGTCCGCGCCCACTCGCCGACAAAAGTCTCCTTGGTCTTGTCCAGCTTGCACCAATAAAAGAAGCAGGCCGTCGTGCTTTTTATCCAGGCCTCACCGTCCATGCCGGCGGCGGTAACTTCATTGCCGTCCGAATCCATCAGCTTCGCCTCGAAGCCAAAAACCGGCCTGCCAAGACTGCCGCGACGGAAATCGGACGGTCGGTTGGCTATCCATTCATAGGTGATTTCGGAACTGCCAATGGAATCGAGAACTTCCAGGCCAAACAATTTGTGGAATTGTTCGAAAACTTCGGGCGGCATTTTTTCAGACGCGGAGGTAACCACCTCTAGCGAAGAAAAATCAGGCACGCGCTCCTGCTCGGCAAACAACAGGAGAGTCTTGATGATCGTCGGCACCGTGATCAGCTTTGTCGGCCGCGCCCGTTCAACCACGGCGACGACATTTTCAGCGGTCGGCGGCAGGCGTGAAATCACACTTGTCGCACCCAGATAAAACGGAATCAGAACGGCCGGCCAGATGCCATGGGTGAAATATTTTTTCGATGTCGCATGCACCACATCGTCAGGGCGATAATCCAGAAACGATCCGTGCCGCTCCGGCACCAGGAAAAAATCATGAGCGAGATGCGTGATCCCCTTGGCCGCCCCCGTGGTGCCGCCGGAATAAAACATATAGGTCACATCGTTTTTGTGCAGCGGTACGGGTGCAAAGGTCCCCGGAAGACCTTCGACCAATTCGGTGTAGGTCAGGATATGCCGATCACCCGATTCCGGCGCCGCCGCCGGATCGGCACCCCGTACGATGACATGGTCGAGTGTCCAGGGAATATCGTCTACAATTTCCGCCAGTTTTTCCGTCTGCTCGGCATCGATGAACAAGGTTTGCGATGAAGAATCGCGCAGGAAATAAAGCAGGTTTGGCGCCTTGTACGCATCGGATATGACAACAGGGACAATGCCGGCGCGGATGGCGCCAAACCAGATGGCGAGGAACTCGAGGCTATCGGTTCCGAACAGAAGCAGCCGGGAGCCATGGCCGAGTTTCAGCAGCTGCAATCCATTGGCCGCGCGGCAGACATGAGCAAGAAACGATTCGTAGGAATACCGGTCGTCATCGACGATCAACGCGATCGCCGATGCCTTGGCAGTCCCCAGATGTTTATCCAGCAAGATGCTTGTGGGGTTGAAATATTCCGGGATTTCCGGATCTTCCCACGCCCGCCATTCGTCGCTGTAAATTAAATCGCGATAGTCGCCCACAGTGCTTTGGTCTCCTTTTTTTTCTAGCCACTGGATTTTTCCCCAGCCAGCCGGTCAGGGCAAGGGGCCCTCGGGAAATAAACCGTCCCTTGCTTCAATCCGACGCTGCAATTTCCCCTTGGTAGGGTTTTGTTAACCAAATAACCCCTAGCCTTCGGAAGAAATTTTTCTGTTATTGCGCGACTGGCTGCATAGGGCAGCCAGCCTAAGAGCAAGGGATAGAACATGCTCGTCCAGCACATCGATGTCCCCCTGAATAACTTCCCGATGTTCGGGATTAGCAATGATCACGGCTTCCTTCCGGCGGATGATCCGCTTGGCGAGTTGCCGAGCCAATACGCGGCGTGGGAGGAAATAGCCCATGCTCTTCCCAAACTGATTGTCGCGGGCCGATTGCGGCGTGCCATCGAAGGCCTGCCGATCCTGTCGGCTGGGGCCCTCGACAGTCCGCTAACGCTGCGCCGCGCCATGATGTTGCTTTCTTATCTCGGACACGGCTATGTCTGGGGCGAACAGCAGGCCGCGTTGGTGATTCCAAAAAATATCGCCGTGCCGTGGTTCCACGTATCGACACAGCTCGGGCGGCCGCCTGTCCTGTCCTACGCGTCCTATGCGCTCGACAATTGGGCCCGCATCGACCGCAAACAGCCGGTCGCGATCGATAATCTGCGGATCCTGCAGAATTTTCTGGCCGGCGCGGATGAGGATTGGTTCATTCTGATCCATGTCGACATCGAAGCAAAGGCGGCCGGGGCGATACGCGCTATTCCGACGGCCGTTCAGGCCGTCACCGATAAAGACCCCGTCACCCTTACAGGCGCCCTTGAAGACATCAGCGCCAGCATTAACCAGATGATCGTCATTCTGCGCCGCATGCCGGAATATTGCGATCCCTACATCTATTATCACCGGGTCCGGCCCTATATCCACGGCTGGAAAAACAACCCCGCCGTGCCCAACGGAGTCATCTATGACGGCGTCGAGTTCTATCACGGCAAACCCATGCAGTTTCGCGGCGAAACCGGCGCGCAAAGCGGGATCATCCCGGCCATCGATGCGGTGCTGGGCGTCGCCCACGAACGCGATGAACTGCGGACTTATTTGATGGAGATGCGCGACTATATGCCCTCCGGACACCGCGCCTTCGTCGAAGCGGTGGAGCGGCAATCCGCCATCCGCGGCTTTGTTTCAGGCGCCGGCGCCGACCACAAACCCCTGACCGAGGCCTATAATAGCTGTCTCGCGGGTGTCGAGGAGTTTCGCTCGATCCATATGGAATTTGCCGCGAGCTATATCTTCAAGCAGGCGCAAAGCGCCGCCAGTAATCCCAGCGCCGTGGGAACCGGCGGCACACCGTTCATGCCCTATCTCAAGAAACACCGCGACGAATCCGCCGCGAGTAAGATTGGCAAGGGCTAAATCGGCTTTCCGCTAAATCGCGCCTGCCGCACGCGCAGCGGCTATCTCGTCGTCCGTCAGGCCGACGACCGTTTTCAAAATTTCGTCGGTATGCTCACCCAGCAAGGGCGACCTTTTGACGTCCGACGGCGAATCCGACAGCTTGACCGGATTGCCGACCGTGAGATATTTGCCGCGTTCGGGATGATCCACCTCGACGATGGTCCCCGTTTTGCGCAAGGACGGCTCTTCCGCCAGTTCCTTCATGGAAAGGATCGGCCCGCACGGGATATTGAGCGGATTGCACAAATTCATCACCTCGAATTTGTCCAGGGTCATGGTCCATTGCTCGATGGCGTCGAAGATCCCTTTGATTTTATCGAGACGGGCAGCGGGCTTCGCATAGCCCGGGTCTTCCTTCCACTCGGGCTTGCCGATCAGGTCACAGATACTGCCCCAGACCGCTGCCTGGGTGATGAAATAGACATAGGCGTTGGGATCTTTTTCCCATCCCTTGCATTTCAGAATCCAGCCCGGCTGGCCGCCGCCGGAATCGTTGCCGGCGCGGGGAGTCGCTTCGCCAAACGGAATACCCTGGCCCGCCTGGCTGTACTCGTTTAGGGGACCATGGGCGAGACGCTGCTGGTCACGCAGTTTCACGCGGGCCAGGTTGAGGACGCCATCCTGCATGGCGCATTCGACGCGCTGTCCCTTGCCCGATTGCTCGCGATGGTACAAGGCGGTGACGATGCCCAAAGCGAGATGAAGACCGGTGCCGGAATCGCCGATCTGCGCGCCGGTCACCAAAGGCGGTCCGTCGAGAAAACCGGTCGTCGATGCGGCGCCGCCGGTGCATTGCGCGACGTTTTCGTAAACCTTGCAATCCTCATAGGGACCGGGGCCGAACCCCTTGACCGACGCGTAGATCATGCGCGGGTTGATCTCCTGGATTTTTTCCCAGGGAAATCCCATGCGGTCGATGGCGCCGGGCGCGAAATTCTCCACCATCACATCGCATTCCTCGATGAGTTTGGTGAAAATCTTTTTCCCTTCTTCTGTCTTGGGATTAAGGGTCACACTCCGCTTGTTATGGTTGAGCATGGTGAAATAAAGGCTGTCCACACCCGGAATATCACGTAGTTGCCCGCGTGTGGCATCACCGACACCCGGTCGTTCCACCTTGATCACGTCCGCGCCAAACCATGCCAGCAACTGTGTGCAGGTCGGGCCTGATTGAACGTGAGTCATGTCCAATATACGGACGCCCTCCAGCGCTTTTCCCATAATTCCCCTCGTCTCTTTCCTTGATTTAAGTCAGCTTCGTTATTTCTTGGATACAACGCTTTGCGGATTGAGATTGCCGATACGGCCGCTCTCGGTACCGGCTTCCGCGTCGATCACGGCATTGACCAGGGTCGGCTTGCCGGAATCCATGGCCGCGTTTACGGCACGGCTCAATTCATCGGGCGACGTCACATGCACGCCAACGCCGCCAAACGCTTCCATCATCTTGTCGTAGCGGGCATCTTTGACGAATACGGTCGTGGCTGCGTCCGAACCCCCGGCAGGATTCACATCGGTTCCACGATAGATACCGCCGTTATTGAAGACGACCACACAGATCGGCAGGTTGTACCGGCAGATCGTCTCGATCTCCATGCCCGAAAAACCGAAGGCGCTGTCACCTTCCACCGCCAGCACGGGCTTGCCGGTTTCCACCGCCGCCGCGATGGCCGTGCCCATGCCGACGCCCATGACGCCCCAGGTCCCCACATCCAGCCGTTTGCGTGGCTGGTGCATGTCGATGATGCTGCGCGCGAAATCGAGCGTGTTGGCGCCCTCATTGACGAGGATCGCATCCGGCCGTTCGGTGATGATGGCGCGCAGCACGCCGAGCGCGCCGTGGTAATCCATCGGCACGTTGTTGTTTTGCAGCCGCGGCGCCATGCGGGCGACATTGCTTTCCACCTTGGCCCTGATCTCATCGATCCAGCCTGCCGGCGGCGCCACCCAGCCTTTTCCCATGCCGTCCAGCAAAGCCGATACGCAGGAGCCGATATCGCCGACCAGCGGGGCCGCGATCTCGACATTGCTGTCCATCTCCCTGGGCTCGATATCGATATGCACGAACTTTTTGGGTCGATCGCCCCAGGTCTTGCCCTTGCCGTGCGACAGCAGCCAGTTGAGGCGGGCGCCGATCATCATCACCACATCGGCTTCCTTGAGCACCAGGGAGCGTGCGGCGCCAGCGGACAGGGGATGCGTGTCGGGCAACAGCCCCTTTGCCATGCTCATGGGCAAATAGGGAATGCCGCTCTTCTCCACCAGGGCCCGGATGTCATCATCGGCCTGCGCGTAGGCCGCGCCCTTGCCGAGGATGATCAGCGGCCGCTTGGCGCTCCGCAACAATTCGAGCGCGCGTTCGACCGCTTCCGGGGCGGGCAGTTGACGCGGCGCCGCATCGATGATTTTGACGAGCGATCTCGCGCCCGCTTCTGCCTCCATGGTCTGACCAAGAAGCTTAGCCGGCAGGTCGAGATAAACGCCGCCGGGACGGCCGGAGACGGCGGCGCGGATGGCGCGTGCAATGCCGATGCCGATGTCTTCGGCATGCAGGATTCGATAGGCTGCCTTGCACAGCGGCTTGGCGATGGCCAGTTGATCCATCTCTTCATAATCGCCCTGCTGCAAATCGACGATCTCGCGCTCGGACGAGCCGCTGATCAGGATCATCGGAAAGCAGTTGGTCGTGGCGTGCGCCAGCGCGGTCAGACCGTTGAGAAATCCCGGCGCCGATACGGTAAGGCAGATGCCAGGCTTCTTCGTCAGGTAACCGGCTATTGCCGCGGCGTAGCCGGCGTTTTGCTCGTGCCGGAAGGACAGGACCCGCAGACCGCCAGCCTGCATGTAGCGGCCCAGATCCGTGATCGGGATACCAGGCACATTATAAATTGTGTTGATATCGTTGAGCTTGAGCGCGTCGATAACAAGATGGAAGCCATCCGTCAGCGCCCCAAATTCCTGCGTCTCATCCACCCGTGTTTGAGCTTTAGTATCACCCATATCCCCATCCCTTGCGATCTTCGCTGGACCGAAACCCAGCACCGTTTGGTTTTTTGTCAACTCAGAGCAGATTTCAACTGTTCCTAATCCAGATACGTCACGTTCTTTTCGACATGCACCGCGAGTCCCAGCGTGTGCTCGCGCGACAGACGCTCGGCCAGATCGGCATCGCGATCCTCCAGCGCCTTGATGATGTTCATGTGGTCGATGATCGACCGTTGTACCCGGTCGTTTTCGCCGATGGTTCGCGCCCTGATCGACCGCATATGGATGAACAGGGTTTCCGTCATCGTTTCCAGCAATTTCGATTTGCTAAGTCTGATTATGGCCTGATGAAAACGGATATTCATGCCTGAATATTCATCGATATTGGCCCGGGCAATATCGTCTTCCATCGTCGCGAACAAGGTTCTCAGACTGGCGATTTCCCCATCCGTCGCATTTTCGGTGATCAAACGCGCCGCCATGCTTTCAAGCGCCGCCCAGACGGTAATCATCTCGAGTATTTCAGGCTTGGTCTTGCGCGCGACGAAAACGCCGCGCCGGGGCACGATGCGCACCAGCCCTTCCTGTTCAAGCCGGGCAATGGCTTCCCTGACCGGGGTCCGGCTGACGCCCAGATCCTCGGAAAGCTGGCGTTCATCCAGGCGCGGTTCGCCCATGCCCTCATATATATCCATACCGGCGATGGTTTCCTTCAGCGCCTCGTAGATTCTATCCTTGAGGCTGAAGGAAAATTCCAGCGGCCGAACCGCAAGGCGAACTGTAGACACTAGGAATCTCCTGCCATACAATCAAAAAATACGCTGAGACAGCGAGTCCGGCACGTGGTATACATTATACCACCAGATTTATCACTTTACCATACCAGCCCGGCCGCAACGCCCCGCCCTGTTGTTTTATTTGGCGGCGGCAAAACGACGCCCAATAATTCTAACCAGCGGCCAGAGTAGCAGCGCAATGGCAATGACCATGATGGTGCCCGAGATCGGCCGCGTGAAGAATATGCTGAACGAGCCTTGTTCCATGATCAGCGACTGACGCATCGACGCTTCCGCCAGCGGACCCAGCACGATCGCCAGGACCGCCGGCGCCAGCGGATAGTCGAGCTTGCGGAGCAGATAACCCATCACACCGAATATCAGCATCAGCCAGACATCATGAAGCGCCTTGGTCGGCGCATAGCCACCCACGATGCATAGCACGTAAATAATCGGCGCCAGAATGGTAAAGGGCATCTTCAGCACCGCCACGAAGGCCGGAATGAAGGCAATGTTGATAATGAGCGCGAACAAATTCGCGGCATAGAGGCTCGCGATCAGCCCCCAGACAAAATCCTTGTGATCGATGAACAGGCGGGGGCCCGGCTCGAGGCCCCAGATCACCATGCCCCCAAGCAGGATCGCGGTTGTCGGCGATCCCGGAATGCCCAGGGTCAGCATGGGGAGCATGGATCCGGTGCTGGCCGCGTTATTGGCCGCTTCCGGCGCGACGATGCCATGGATATTTCCCTTGCCGAAGGTTTCCGGCTCCTTGGTCATGGTCTTGGCGACGCCATAGGCCATGAGCGACCCCGGCGTCGCCCCGGCCGCCGGCAGCATGCCGACGAAGTAGCCGAGCAGCGAGCCCATGATCATTGTCCCGATCGTGGATTTGAGCCGCACCAGACCGTCGAAGACGCGCGCCGCGGATAGCTTGGCCTGGGCCATCTCCACCTTGCCCTTGCTGACTTCGAAGGTCCACAGGATCTCGCCGATGCCGTAGATGCCGATG
>JAQBTY010000201.1 GCA_027624735.1 Pseudomonadota bacterium
GGATTTGGCCCGCCCCAGGTCGCTGGCCATTCCGCTGTTGTTCGATGGCGCACAGCCGGGTTTTTTCGCCGCGCCGCCCGCCAGTGCCGCCCCCTACAAGGGAGGAAACTTCGTCGGCGATACGGGGCTCGGCGGAAGCTGCAATGTTTCGGAAATTAGAATTGTCCCCCATTGCAACGGCACCCATACCGAAAATGTCGGCCATATCGTTCGGACGGATGTTCCCGTGCACGCCTCTGTGGCTCAGGGCCTGATGCCTGCCCTGGTCATCAGCGTTACGCCGAGCCCGGATAGGGCGACAGGGGATCGCACCATATCGCGCCAGGATTTGGCTGGGGTGAAAAAAATGGACGATGTCGCGGCGCTGATCGTTCGCACCTTGCCGAACCTCCCATCGAAGAAATCAGTGATCTATGACGACCGCCATGCGCCGCCCTATTTTTCCGAGGACGCCATGCGCCATATCGTCGATGAGGGGTTCCGGCATTTGCTGGTCGATTTTCCGTCGATCGATCGGACGCATGACCAGGGAGCGCTCGCCAATCACCGTCTGTTCTGGAACGTGGCGCCCGGATCGAAAGAGACCGGGCCGGAAACCAGAACGGACAAGACCGTTACCGAAATGATTTTCGTCGATGATCGCGTTGCGGACGGCCTCTACCTGCTCGATCTTCAGGTGCCCGCATGGCACAGTGATGCCGCGCCGAGCAATCCGGTGCTCTACCCGCTGACGATCGATTCCTGATGACAGAAATTTCCTTCGAGGCTGGATTAGATTTCGCCCGGCTGATGGACCGGCAGGACAAGCTGGCATCGTTTCGGGACCGGTTTCATATCCCCAAGTCTGAAGACGGCAGCGATACGGTCTATCTCTGCGGCAATTCGCTGGGGCTGCAGCCGACAAATACGGCTGATGCGGTCATGGCCGAACTTGAGCAATGGCGGGATTTCGGCGTTAAAGGCCATTTCGAGGGAGCGTTCCCCTGGATGCCGTATCACGAGTTCCTGGCCCCCGCCATGGCCGAACTGGTCGGTGGCGGGGACGGCGAAGTGGTGGTGATGAATTCACTGACCGTCAATCTTCATCTGATGATGGTGAGCTTTTACCGGCCGACACCTGAGCGTCATAAGATCCTGATCGAGGATCAGGCGTTCCCCTCCGATCGCTACGCGGTTCAGTCCCAGATCAAATTTCACGGGTTCGATCCCGACCGCTCGACCTGTCTGCTGCGGCCCCGTGACGGCGAAGCGACTATCCGCCACGAGGATCTTTGCGATCTCATCGAACGGGAAGGAGATGAAATCGCGCTCATTCTGTTGCCCGGCGTGCAGTATTACACCGGCCAGGTTTTCGACATGGCGGCGATTGCGCGCCTTGGTCATGAAAAAGGCTGCATGGTCGGTTTCGACCTAGCCCATGCGGTGGGCAACATTCCGCTGCGCCTGCATGATTGGGATGCCGATTTCGCTGTCTGGTGCACCTACAAGTATCTCAATGCGGGACCGGGCGCCGTTGGCGGTTGTTTCGTTCATGCCCGCCATGGGAACGCGGCCGATATGCCCCGTCTATCCGGCTGGTGGGGACACGATAAGGCCAACCGCTTCGAGATGATCCATCCGTTTCAGGCAAGCGTTGGCGCCGAAGGGTGGCAACTCTCCAACCCGCCCATCCTGTCGCTTGCGTCCATCCGGGCGTCGCTCGACGTCTTTAGCGATGCCGGGTTCATGCAGCCGCTGCGGCGGAAATCAGAAACGCTGACGGGATATCTCCACTGGCTGCTGCAGGAGGAACTGGGGCCGGCGGTCGAGGTCATTACGCCCGCGGCGCCGAACGAACGGGGCTGCCAGCTTTCGGTGCGGGCTCCGGGCGGCAAGGCGCTTTTCGGGAAACTCGATGAAGCCGGGATTGTCGGCGATTGGCGCGAGCCGGATGTCATTCGGGTAGCGCCGGTACCGCTCTATAATTCCTTCGAAGATTGTTACCGCTTTGTCACCATCCTGAAATCCCTGCTGGACAAATAGTGAGTAGTAACCGGTCCATTGCGATCATCGGGGCCGGACCGGTCGGCGCCTTGATGAGCATTTTTCTGGCGCGCCGCGGGTTCGAGGTCACCCTGTTCGAACGCCGGCCCGATATGCGGACCGTTGATTTGCCGGCCGGCCGGTCGATCAATCTGGCGCTGGCCAATCGCGGGATAAATGCCCTCGACCGGCTCGGTCTGATGGATGACGTCGATGAACTGCTGATCCCCATGCGGGGCCGCATGATCCATGGGCTCGATGGTGCGCTGCAGTTGCAGCCCTACGGCAACAAACCCACAGAGGTGATCTATTCGGTCTCCCGTGCCGCACTCAACATGATTTTGCTGAAGACGGCGGAGGCGGAAGGGGTCATCATCAACTTTAACCAACGCTGCGATCATATTGATTTTAAAAACAAAAGACTGACAGTTTTTGACGAGGGCGCGCAGCAGGAACAATCGATCGGAATCGAACGGGTCATCGGCGCCGATGGTGGCGGGTCGGTCGTCCGGACCGCCATTGCCGGCCAGCGGAAAGGCGCCGTCGATGAGCAACGGCTTGGTCATGGCTACAAGGAGCTGACCATTCCGCCTGGACCGGACGGGGCATTCCAGTTGGAGAAAAACGCCCTCCATATCTGGCCGCGCGGCGGCTTCATGCTGATTGCCTTGCCCAATATCGACGGCGGTTTCACGGCAACGTTGTTCCTGCCCAATGAAGGCCCGCAAAGCTTCGCGGCGCTACGGACGGAAGCGCAGGTCGCGGCATTTTTCGACACCCATTTCGCCGATGCCGTTCCCCTGATCGAAAACCTGACCGGCGGCTTTTTTGACAACCCGATCGGTATGCTGGGGACGATCCGGTGCGACCGCTGGCATCATGGGGGCGACGCGCTGATCATGGGAGACGCAGCCCATGCCATCGTGCCGTTTCATGGCCAGGGCATGAACGCGGGGTTCGAGGATTGCGTGGCGCTGGACCTGTGTCTCGATGAATTGGGCGATGATTGGCATGGCGTCTTCGCGGCGTTCGAAAAAAGGCAAAAGCCCAACGCCAACGCCATCGCCGATATGGCGCTGGAAAACTATGTGGAAATGCGGGACTCCGTCCTTGATGCCAAGTTTCGGCTAAAGAAAGAAATCGCCTGGAAGCTGGAGGCGCTTTATCCGGATCACTTCATTCCGCGCTATTCCATGGTCATGTTTCACCGGCTGCCCTATTCGGAAGCCTATGCAAGGGGGGAAATTCAGGCTCAAATTCTGGACGAGCTTGCGCGAACGGCGCGAACGGCGGATGACATCGACATGGAGCTGGCGAAACAGCTTATCGAAAAAAGAATTTTGCCTGACTCTGTTTAACCGATATCACCGTACAGGCTATCGATGCGGATAACGGGGCCAAATCGGGGGACAAGAAAATGACCGGCGGCGACACGTCACCGATGAATTACGAAACCTATATCCTGCCCCATGAGTTGCCCGATGTGCGGCCGCGCGAAATACAGCCCGACCCGCTACGCAACGATCCCGATGAGGCGTTTTTCATTCGCACCCATCAGGCCTTCGAGGTCTGGTTTGCGCAGATTCTGGATGAAATGTCATACGCCAGACGGCTGCTGGCCCAGCCGTCGCCCTATTACGTGCCGGAATCCGACATTCCCGCCGTGGTCAAGCATATACGCCGCGCCGCCGCCATCTTCGATCTGGTGCGGGAGCATCTGCCGGTTCTGGAAACGCTGGACACCACCAGCTTCTATAAATTCCGCAAGCACATATTCGGCGCCGGCGGCACGCAGTCCTACAGATTCCGGGAACTCGAATGGCTGATGGGGCTGCTGGATAAAGACATCGTTGGCTACACCAAACAGAAGATCGATCTGGAAACCCGGTTGGCGGGCGGATCGGACAAAAAGAAAAAATCAGGCTTGTCCGATCCGGTCGCGCAGGAATTGGCTTCCGTGTCGCACTATCAGAGCCAATGGGATGCAAGATGGGAAAAGCGACGCAAACAATTCCTTCCCGACAGTTTCGAGGGAATGACTGCCGCCGCCGCCGCCTTGCAGCACCGCATGACCGATCTGCTTGAGAACGGCAGCCTGCGTCATCATGCGATGACCTGGCTGGCGCGGACGACTTTCCCGGCGCCGGGCGGCGCGCGGCCGCAGGCGAAATACAGCGATCTGTTTTCGCATAAATTCCAGCAGGCCTATATGAAAGCGCATGCCGGCGATTCAGCCCGTCTCGCGGATTTGCAGGGCATGTCCAGGGCGGACATCGCCGAGATCGACCGCCAGGCGCGGCAACGCGTCAAATTCTTCTTCCGCGATCCGCGCCGCCGCGCCATCGTCTTCCTGCTGCAATTCGCCGATCAGCCTTTGCTGGCGTGGCCGGCGTCCCTGGTCGAAGCGCTGCTGGAACTGGAACAAGCCTTTTCCAACTGGCGCGACCGTCACATTGCCATGGTGGCGCGGGTCCTCGGCGGCGGCAGAATTTCCACCACCGGCATGGCGGGATCCGGCCTGCAGTATCTGCGCGCCACGTTGAACCGGCGGGTGTTCCCGGAAATCTGGGACGCCCGGTCGTTCATGCTGAGCGATGATGAAGCCGCCGGGATTTATACCAGGCGGCAATTGAGCACCTACGGCTTTCTCCACGAAAGGCGCGCGCCGGGTGCCGGGCGTTAATCGAACCCCAGCGCTTCCAGAATAATGCCGGGCGGGAAGGGCAGGTGCAGGAAATGACCGAAGACGATCCAGGTGACGAGCCCGGTCCCGGCGGGCAGTGAGATCGTCAGAACCAGCGATTCCTTGTGACGCAGCATATAGGCGAACACCATCAGCGGGATGGAGATATAAAAGCCCAGCAGCCACAGCACCAGGGCAAAACCGTAGAGCCAGCCGAACAGCTCGAGCGCGCGGCGTTTACCTTCCCTGGTTGCTTCGTCATCGGTGAAATCCATGTCGACGCCGGTCTCGCGGGAATTGGCTTCCTCCGACGGCATGATCTCCCGCACCAGCTGATAGCCGAGCAAGGCCAGCGCGATAAGGCCGACTACCCACGGGTAGAGTTTGGCTTCCCTCGGCATATCCCAGGCCGCATAGACCACATAGGCGAACAGGATAAAGAAAAAAAGCGTCAGCAGGGTGCGGGGCTGAAATCGAAGTCCCATGTCAGGCCTCCGTCTCTTGTGCGCGCAGCTTGGTGTATTGATCCTGGAACAGGGGGTAGACGAGGCACGCAACCATAATCACGAAAATGGTGATCACGCCGGGCCGCAGCAGGAAGTCCGCGCCATAGAGCTGGACCGAGGTCCACATATAGCGTTCGGCGATGGGGCCAAGGACGAGACCCAGCAGCAGCGGTGGCCGGGGCCAGCCCGCGGCGCGCATGAAATAGCCCAGCGTGCCGAACGCCAGCATCATGAGGACGTCTTCGAACCGGCTGGAGGCGGCGAAACTGCCGATTACGGCCATGGAGAGAATGCAGGGAATCATCAGGGACGGCCGCAACTTGGTCGCCATGGCGAACTGGCGGGTAAAGGCGAGGCACAGCAGGGTTGTGATGATCGAGCCGATGACCAGCAGCCAGATCATCGAAAAGGTGAGGTGCAGATCCTTGGTCAGCATGTCACGGCCCGGCGTGACGCCGACGATGATCAGCCCGCCGAAGATCAGCGCCAGCGTGCTCGATCCCGGGATGCCGAACGCAAGCGTTGGAATAAGCGAGCCGCCTTCCTTGGCGTTGGTGGCGGCATCGACCGCGATCACGCCACGGACGTCGCCCTTGCCGAAACTTTCCCGTGCGCCGGGGCAGGTCTGTTTGGCGCTGCCATAGGCGAACCAGTCGGCGACCGAAGAACCGAGCCCCGGTATGATGCCGACCCAGACGCCGATCATGCTGCTGCGGAGGATCAGCCACTTGTTATCGAAGGCGTCCCTGATGCCCTGCCGCCGGCCGGCCCCCAGATCGCCGAGCGGCATGTCGGAAATACCGGTTCCCTTGATGCCCATGTAAATCAGTTCCGGAATGGCAAAGAGACCGATGGTCACCGGGATCAGCTTGAACCCATCGACCAGGAACAGCTGGTCGAAGGTGAAGCGGTGGATGCCGGTGATGATGTGAACGCCGACCATGGAAATAAGGAGGCCGAACGCGCCGGCGATGATCCCCTTGACCGGCGCCTTGCCGCTCAGGGAACCGACCATGGCGATTCCGACCATCACCAGCATGAAGAATTCCGGCGGGCCGAGCAGGAGAACCAGGGGACGCAGGATCGGGATTGACGCGAACAGTACAATCGCGCCGATCACGCCGCCGATGGCCGACGAGGTGAAGGCGGCAGAAAGCGCCCGCGCGGCTTCACCGTTTTTTGCCATCGGATAACCGTCCATGATGGTTGCCTGGCTGCCGCCGCCGCCGGGGACGCTGAACAGGATGGAGGTGATCGAGTTCGCCGTGTTGCTGACCGCCCAGACACTCATGATCAGGCAGATGGCTTCGAACTTGTTCAGGACAAAGGCGAAGGGCAGCAGAAGCGCGATGGCCGTCTTGCTGCCGATCCCCGGCATGGCGACGAGGGTAGAGCTGATGAGGATGCCAATCATCATCAGCAGAAACGCCTTCCACTGAAGGATACCCATCAGGCCTTCCACGGCTGCGTCCCACATGTTTCCTGTCCCGACTGTTTTAGGGAAATGGCTGCCCAACTATAGTGTCGGGCAGCGCTCAGTGTTCGTTCTGGCTATTTGCAATCGACCATAACGGCTTCGGCGCCGGGCTTGGGGTATGTGAACTGACAATTCATCCCCACCTTGATAGCCTTGCGCTTTACCGTCTTGCCACCGAGGGTGATTTTGGTGCGCGAGCCGGAAATCTTGGCCATGACTTCCTTGCCCTTGTGGTCGATCCAGATCTTCCGGCCCTTATCCTTAATCTGAGTAACCGGCCCCAGATGTTTGAGAAATTTGCTTAAATTCTGTTTCGGCTTTTTGGCGCCCTCATTGTATAGCGCGATGACCTTGTCGGACGCGCTGAGAATGTCCCGGTTGATGCCGTCCATCACGCTGGGCGCCGTCCAGGCCACATTTCGCTTGGCCCGTTCGGCCTCTTTGAGAAGCTGGGGATCTTCCAGGGTCGCCTTGAAAGCCGCCCGCAAGATTTTCAGACGGTTGGCAGGGGTGTTTGGCGTTGAGAAAAAGGGGCGGCCAGCGGCCAAGGGGGCTCCCAGAAGTGCGGCCAGCTGTTTGCCCTCCGCTGTCAGTTGCGTGTTGATGTGCGGGACCCCCTTCAGCGCCGGCACTTCCGCACCGCTATAAAAAATGGGGATCAAGCCGAATTCGTCGATCGCCTTCGCGGTGCTTTCATAGCTGTTGGCGGTGCCGTTCACCTCTCCCCGTTCGATGGAAAGAAAGCGGGCCTGACCGCCCAGGATTCCGGTGATGATCTTGACGTTGAATCCGTCGTTTTTCAGCAGGGCAGGGTACTGGTAAGACCCGGCGCCCGGACCGGTCGCGGCGAACAGGACGGGCTTCGTGGATTTCCGGAGCTGTTCATAGGTCTTGATCGGCTGGTTCTTGCCCAGCACGACCAAAAAGGTCGATGAGGCCGCGCTGCCGATCGCGCTCAGTTCCCGCAGATCGTATTTGACGCCCACCTCGCCGGTACGCTGGGCCAGCGCCAGTTCGCGGGTCAGGATGGCGATTTCCGTGCCGTTGCGTTTCGCCCGGTTCATAATGTAGTTGGCGGCGACGATGCCACCGGCGCCGGGCATATTGATGACGATAACGTCCGGCTTGCCGGGAATATGTTTGCCTAAGTGGCGGGCAACGAGACGGCCATAGAAATCATACCCGCCGCCCGGCGCCGAGCGAACGATCATCTTGATCGTTTTGCCCTTGTAGAATGATTGCGCCACCGCGCTGGGTGCATCGACCACCCCCCCGGAAATTAGTCCTGCAAGCAACCCGCAAAAGGCAATGGCTCCCTTAATTCTTTTCATTTCTATATCTCCTTGTCCTTAAATATTCTGCTTCTATGGAAACAGGCTAGTAGTCTGCATCATCTAAATTACTGGTTTATTCGGACGAAGGTTGCCAGGGGAATTG
>JAQBTY010000202.1 GCA_027624735.1 Pseudomonadota bacterium
TATTGATTCTTATAACAGAACCACGCTCTCGGGGCATGGAATACTGGGGTCACTTGGGAAATAGGGGTTTATACCGGGAAAACAGAAGAAAATCCGGTTTGGAATAATTTTTTGGCGGTACGCCTCGATCGGATTTTGTTGCGGACACAAAAAATTGTATTGTCCTGTTTGACCACGGATTTCATTGTTTTATGACTTTCGCATTTAGCGTGCTGAACTTAGGACGGACAGAGAATGCAGTTTTTTTGTAGAATGGCTATTGGCTCACTGCTCGTTGTCCTATTGGGCGCCACGCCCGTTTTGTCAGACAATTCGAGCGCCAGAGGGGTTGTCGAGGGCTTTCAGGCGAGTTTGCTCGAGGTTATGAAGCGCGCGAAAAAACTTGACGTTAAGGGCCGCTTCGCGGAACTGGGGCCGGTTATCGAAGACAGGTTTCACCTGCCTCTCATGATTGCCACGGCATCGGCGCCCTACTGGAAGGCGGGATCACGTGAACAACGGTCCAAATTGCTCTCAGCGTTTCGCCGGATGAGCGGCAGCGCTCTCGCGACGCTGTTTGATGGCTACGAGGGTGAATTTTTTCGGATAGAGCGCGAGCGCAAGACGTCGGGTCCCGTGGTTATCGTGGATACGCAGATCATCAGAAAGAAGAAGGATCCGGTCAATGTTTCCTATGCGGCCGTGAAGCTGAAAAACCGCTGGTGGATCATCGATGTCATTGTTGCGGGCGGTATCAGTGAGATAAAGGCCCGTCGCAGTGAGTACAGTGCCCTGCTCAAAAAGGAAGGGCTGGATGGCTTGGCCGCCGCGCTTGAGCAATCGGCTGATCGTCTATTGTCGGGGAATGAGAAAATAGTAATCCGGTAGAGTTCCATTTTTCGGGTTCAGATTGTACCCGGCAGGGCGCGTGTCAATTCGGGCCATGTAAACGAGACGCGAACTCAGGATAGATGTCCCGCAGTTGCGCGCTGACGTCGCCTCTCAACAGTTTCAGATCGCCTGGCGAAGGCGCCAAGGTTTCGCTGAGAGACGCCGACACGCCAAATTCAAACCCGGTATGGTCTTCAATCTCCGCCAGGGCGTGACCGGGGTGAACGCTGGATAAAATAAATTTCCGGGCATCGCGGTCGTACATAAAATGCGCCCGGTCCGTCACCAGGGCGTATGGCCCGCCAGGCCGAAAGGTCCCCTTCGGTCCACTGCCCGCCGCCGTGATGAAATCAACCTTGGGCACGAGGACACGCTTGCTGTGTTCTTCGCGGAACAATATGACCCGGGGAATGAGGCTATATAGGTACGGCGTTCCAAAACTCCCTGGAAACCTCATTTTGGAACGGGGGTAATCGCCGGTCCCGACCAGATTGATATTTCCCTGGCCATCGATCTGGCCACCGCCCATGAAAAAGACGTCGATGCGGCCTTGGGCTGCCCGATCGAACAGTTCGGGCCCGCCGTCATTGAACGGGCCATGCCGGGTTGATCCAAGGATCATCGCCGTGGTTGTTCCCTTGGATTTCAGGCTGGCGAGCAGCGTTGCGGCAACCGGGATGGGGGAGGCGGCGCCAGTGGCGACGCTCCGAACACCGGTGAGCATGCTTGCCAGCAGACAAATCAGAAATTCCTCCCCTCTATGGGGTGATACGTCCTTACTCATGAGGCGTTTGCGTTTCAGACAGGACGAATTGTTCCAGATAAGACTGGAATCCGGTGTCGGATTTCGCTGCCAAAACATAGGCTTTCAGATGCGCGCCGTCGGTCTTGTATCGTCCCGCCAGACCGAGCGGCCAGCCGCCATTCTTCACGGGAGCGACGGCATCCAAATAAAGGGCGGCAATCGTGCCGGCGGCATAGCGTTCATCCGCGACAAGATCTCCATCGAAGATTTCCTCGACCGTGACCAGCGTTGTGGCCGCCGCATGGGCCATAATGACCAGTTCCCGTTTATTGCCAACCCACACGTTGCCGTGGGAATCGCCCAGGCGGGCATGAAAAAGGGCAATGTCGGGTTTAATGGCCGGGATCAAAAGGACCGGGTCGGGTGTCTCCGAGAAGGGATTGTCCATAACGCGCCAATCGTCGCGGTGGGAAAGTACATCGCTGCCCAATATGCCGCGCAGGGTCGTAAAGGGGCTGCCTTTTTCCGCTGCCTGCAAGGCCGCATAAATTGCCGGGCAGCTCGAATCTATTATCCGGATTTTGCCGTTTTCCACCGCGTCCCGGAAACGCGGCGCAAGACCGAATTCATCCAGGGTAACCGCACCGCATTCGATTGTGGCGACGCACCCGGCGCCGATCAGGAGATCGGCCTGAAGGCCGCTGGTCGGTACACAGAGAAGATGGATATTCTTGACGCCGCGGCGGACAAGAGCCCGCGTTGCCGCCATGGCGACGCCGCTCTCATCCTTTGGGACAGCTAGCAGACACCCGTCGGGAATGCGTGTGACCAGCTCGCTCAGTGACGTAATCGGCATTTCCGTCATACCCAGATTTCATATTCGCGCCGGTGTATCCCCGGTGTATCCAAAGCGGCGATTATGAGGATAAGCTCGCTGCACAGCTGGGCAAGCAAAAACACCTGTCGATCGCCGTTGCGCCGCTTCCTTTGGTGCGCTAAGTACGGAGGAAAGCATTGTTATTAAACCACGTCGAGCGGAGATGGCTTTCCGCTTGATACAAGGTAAGAAATTTGGAGGCCCCTGGATGAAGCCGCCGGTCTTTTCGTATCATGATCCCGTCAGCGTGGAAGACGCGATAGCGCTTCTGTCTCAGCACGAAAACGCCAAGGTGTTGGCCGGCGGTCAATCGCTGATGCCAATGCTGAATATGCGCTACGTCATGCCCGACCATGTGATCGACTTGAATCGCATCGAAAGCCTCGCGTACATTCGTGAAGATGGCAATGCGCTGGAAATCGGCGCCATGACGCGACAGCGCGATCTGGAATTTTCCGATCTTGTGGAACGCCATTGCCCGCTTATGCATGAAGCGCTTCTTCAGGTAGGCCATCGTCAAACCCGAAATCGGGGAACCATCGGCGGATCGCTGTCTCATCTGGATCCTGCCGCGGAACTGCCCGCTGTTTGCGCCGCGACGGACGCCGTAATCCGGGTCCAGGGTCCCAAGGGGACGAGAGACATCGCGTTCGCCGATTTCCCCGCCGGCTACATGACGCCGTCGATCGAGATGGACGAAATGGTTATCGGACTTCGCGTTCCTTCCTGGCCGGCGGGTCACGGCTATGCGTTTGTCGAATTCTCGCGCCGGCATGGCGACTTTGCCGTGGCAAGCGCCGCCGCGTTGCTGGAAGTGGGCTCGGACGGCAAGATCAGCCGCGCGTCGCTGACCGTAGGCGGCGTTGGGGCCGCGCCGCTTCGCATGGGCGCCATCGAACAGGCGCTGATCGGCGAAACAGGGGACGAAGACAGGTTACGCGATCTATGCGAAAGCTGCCGCGAAATAAATGCCATGGGTGACGTGTACGCTTCGACCGAATATCGCCAGCATCTGGCGACAGTCATGAGCCGCCGCGCTCTGGTCAAAGCCTATGGGCGTGCCGCCGGAACGGCATGAGGAGGAATTGAGTCATGGGCGAGACACGCCAGATAACTGTAACAATTAACGGCAAGACCTATGATGAAGAGGTCGAGGTCAGGTTTACGCTGGCCGATTTCATGCGCCAGCAACTGGGCCTGACCGGCACCCATCTCGGGTGTGAACATGGCGTCTGCGGCGCCTGCACCATTTTATTCGACGGCCGCAGCGCACGCTCCTGTCTGATGCTGGCGGTCCAGGCGAACGGGCACGACATTCTGACCATCGAAGGCATCGCCCCATCGGAAGACGAACTTCATCCGTTACAGGAAGCCTTTCGGGATAATCATGGGTTGCAGTGCGGGTTCTGTACGCCGGGGATGCTGACAACCCTTCTCGAATTCCTTGATGACAATCCAGACCCCACCGAGGCGGAGGTTCGCATAGCCATCAGCGGAAACCTTTGCCGCTGTACCGGGTACCAGGGAATTGTTGCGGCGGCCCTTGACGCCGCGCAGCGCCTGCGAGACCTGAAGGGCGCGTAATCAAGGTGAGCAGCCGAAAAGTCTTTGGCAGCCGCGCAAAACGACTAGAGGACCCGGCGCTGCTCAGAGGCAAGGGCCGGTTTGTCGATGACATCCTGCTTCCCGGTCTCATGCAGGCGGCTTTTTTACGAAGTCCGCATGGCCACGCGCTGATCAAGGCCATTAACAAAGATGCCGCTTTGGCAATGCCGGGTGTGCATGGCGTGTTTACGCTGGCCGACTTCAAACCGCATCTCGTCAACCACCGGCTGGTCGTGGGGTTGCCGAGCCCGGCCTATAGGCAGGATCTCAACCGTCCGGCCCTTGCCGACGATGAGGTTGTCCATGTTGGCGAGCCCATCGCGATTGTGGTTGCCGACAGCCGGTATATCGCCGAAGACGCCGCGTCACTGATCGATGTCGATTACGAGATCTTGCCGGCGGTTTCCGATTGCGTTGCTGCATTGGCGGAGGGGGCGCCCACCGTCCACAAAGGGTCGCCCCACAATCTGCTCGCAGAATTCGATGTCCATTATGGCGACGTCGATCGGGCTTTCGCCAACGCGCCCCATGTCTTCCGGGAAAAGATCTGGCAGCATCGCGGCGGCAGCCATTCCCTCGAAGGGCGTGGCGCGGTGGCGTCCTATGACGCGAATGAAGACCGCATAACCCTGTGGTCGTCGACCCAGGCGGCGCATACCGCGAAAAACGTTCTCATCGACATGCTTGGCTGGGATGAAAACCGGATCAGGGTTCTGACACCCGATGTGGGCGGCGGGTTCGGGCCAAAGGTGGTGTTCTATCCGGAGGATGTAGCGGTCGTACTGGCGGCCTACATCTTGCGTGAACCCGTAAAATGGACCGAGGACCGCCGTGAACATTTTGTCGGCACGACGCAGGAACGCGATCAGAACTGGGACGTGGAAATCGCAGTCGATGGTGATGGTGGCATCATTGGTATTCGGGGGACGCTGATCCACGATCATGGCGCCTATACGGCCCGCGGCATCAATCTGGCCCAGAATTCCGCGGTGGTGGTGCCGCTGCCCTACAACGTACCGAATTACCGGCTCGATGTCCGATTGGCGCTGACAAACAAGGTTTCCGTTACACCGGTTCGCGGGGCCGGCCATCCCCAGGGAATTTTCGTCATGGAGCGCCTGCTGGACCGGGCCGCGCGCGAACTGGGTATAGACCCGGCGGAGATCAGGCGGCGCAATCTTGTGAAGGGTGAGGACATGCCGTGCGAGAAACCCCTCAAGGCGCGGAACGGATTGCCCGTTGTCCTCGATAGTGGTGATTACCCGGCCTGTATGGCGAAAACCCTGAAGGCGGCGGATTATGACGGTTTCCCCGCGCGTCAGGCTGCAGCCCTCGCAAACGGGCGTTATATCGGCATCGGCATCGCCAATTACGTCAAGGGCACCGGGCGCGGCCCCTTTGAATCAGCGACTGTCCGGATTGGAACTTCCGGGAAGATACTTGTCTATACCGGCGCCGCCGCGATGGGGCAGGGCACCAGGACCATGTTGGCTCAGATCGTGGCCGAACAGCTTGGCGGCGATATGGACCTGATCGATGTCGTGACCGGCGATACCTCGGGCGTGCCCATGGGGATTGGCGGATCGGCAAGCCGCCAGACGGTGACAGCGGGTTCGTCGGCTCATCTGGCCGCCCTGGCGGTTCGGGAAAAGGCCCTGAAGGTCGCGGCCCATATGCTGGAGACCTCGGAAGAGGATCTGGAGATAGAGGGCGGAGAAATTCGGGTCAAGGGCGTGCCTGAACTGAAAGTGTCGCTTGGAAAAATATCTCATGCGGTGGCGGGGACGCCCGGCTATGCGCTGCCTGGCGGTATCGAGCCTGGCATGGAAGCAACCAAAAGCGCCGTGATCGACGATTTGACCTTCGCCAACGGCACTCAGGTCGTTGAGGTCGAGGTCGATCCGGAAACCGGCAATGTTACGTTTTTGAATTACGTCATGGTTCATGACAGCGGCGTCATCATTAATCCCATGATCGTCGATGGGCAGGTCATCGGCGGCGCCGCCCATGGCATCGGCAATACGCTCTATGAATGGATGGGCTATGACGAAAATGCCCAGCCGTTGACGACGAATTTCGCGGAATACCTGCTGGTCAGCGCCACCGAGGTGCCAACCATCAATCTCATTCATATGGAATCCCCGACGCCACTCAATCCGTTGGGCGTGAAGGGCGTGGGCGAATGCGGCATCGCGCCTGCATCGGCTGCCATCGTAGCAGCCGTCGAGAATGCCTTGAGCCCCTTCAACGTCCATATAAATCAGACTCCTATCAGACCGGCGGAAATCGTCTCGATGGTGGATGCCGGCCGGCTAGACCTCAATCGGGGCCAGCGGAATCCGTCTTAGGGGGCTCTAAGCCTTAAAAAAACCATAATTTTTACGAAGCCGTCTTTAGTGCCTGCGTTAACCGATTATTCAGGTCGCTCGCCGATTATCAAGTAGATTAATCCCTTCCATTTCTCGCGAGTACGGCCGGTGAAACAACTCTATTTGGAAACGACGCTCTTGATCGAACGGCTGCATCGTCAGTTTCTCGAGGTGGTCAAGGCTGAGCTGGATCGCCTGGGCATCGAGGACATAAACAACGTCCAAAGCCTTATTTTGTCCCATATCGGCGAAGAAGAACTGACTGTCGGCGAATTGACCTATCGCGGTTATTATCAAGGCTCGAACGTTTCGTATAACGTGAAGAAAATGGTCGAAAACGGCTATCTCAGCCAGGAACGTTCGGCGCATGACAGGCGCACTGTCCGGGTGCGGGCATCGGAAAAGGGGTTGACGATCTGCGGCCTTATTTCGTCGCTTTACGATCGGCATGTCGAGCAGCTTGCCGAAACCTCCATTACAGTGGAGGCAATTGGAACGGTTAACGATTCCTTGCGCCGTCTCGAACGCTTCTGGGCTCATGACCTTGCGTATGGCCCGAAATCGCCAACCGAACTTGCCCCGCCCGCTGCCCCGCCCGCTGCCTCATCCGCGGCTTAGCGGCGCATTACCGAATTCAGGCGTCGATCAGGATTTCTTCGCCGTGCTGTTCACCCAGCGCGGCTTTCAGCTTGCTCAGCGCGCGGCTTTCTATCTGCCTGATCCGTTCTTTCGTAACCCCATAGTTTTCACCAATATCGGCGAGAGTTGACCGCCCGTCTTCGAGATAACGGTGTTGAATGATGTCTTTTTCCCTGGGCGTCAGATTGTCCATCGCGTCGCGAAGCCAGCGCGCCCTGATCGCACTATCGTGGGTTTCGGTTACGTTTTGTTCCGGTGTCGGGCGTTCATCGACCAGGAAGTTCTGAAGTTCATCCCCGCCGCCATCCTCGCCGCCGATTGTCATGTTGAGCGACCGGTCCGGACCCGAAATATGGGCTTCCATCCGTTCCACGGCCGCGACCGGGACTTTCAGAATATTGGCAATTTCCGCACGATTCCGATCGGTCATCGGACCGCCTGAATTGTCCGCGATTTTTGCCCTAAGCCGGCGCAGATTAAAGAACAGCTTCTTCTGTGCGGGGGTGCTTCCAAGACGAATGATGGAAGTGTTGCGAATGATGAATTCCTGCACACTTGCCAATATCCACCAGGATGCATAAGTCGAAAATCTGATGTCGCGTTCGGGATCGAAGCGTTTGGCGGCCTCCAGCAGGCCGATATTGCCTTCCTGGATCAAATCAGAAACAGCCAACCCATAGCCGCGGAAGCCGGATGCGATTTTGACAACCAGACGAATGTGGCTGGTCACCAGTTCGTTCATTGCCTTTTCGTCCTGGTGATCGCGCCAGCGCCGGCCAAGGTTGGCCTCGTGTTCGCGTTCCAGCATGGGCGCACGCATGGCGGCTGCGATATACTGGCGGTCGTTGATGTTGTGTCCCTGGCTTACTGTGAAGGCCATTGTTACCTCGTGTTGCCCGGATACCGGGTCTCTATGTCTCCTGTTTATTTAAGTAGCGACTCGCTGTAATATTTTCAAGCTATACTCCGCTCACGTCAGAACCCGAAAATCCTTTGGAGATAT
>JAQBTY010000203.1 GCA_027624735.1 Pseudomonadota bacterium
GCCGTCAACCCGGACGATACCACGCGCCTTGCTCAAACCATCCGACCACCGTGAATAATCCGGGTTAAGCCAATGACAGTGGTTAAGCGCCGCTAACGATTTTTAGAAACGTAAAATCCACCGACAGGTTAATTGGTAAATCCAGGCGTTCGCGGCCTTCTTGTGAAACCGGCTGTAATATCTACCGACACCCACGTGTCACGACGGCGCTTATGGAGGGTCGTGGAATGTCCGTTGTTGGCCGAGGGTGTTAAAAAAGTAAATTCGGGCCTCCGCGACGCAACAATGAATCACCGCAACAGCCCTATTGATTCTTTTATTGCGTGACCGCCGCAACGCATGCGTGAAAGCGTGACTCAGTATTGGCCCGAGTTGAGGTTGGCGTTTTGCCGTGCCTCGCATAGGACGGCGAACGCGGGCCTGGAGTGGGATGGCGGGATTCCACGTGCTTGAAAATTAGCGGGGTTGAATTAATTAGCTCTTGCCCAGAAACGCTTCCATCATCCAGCGGCCCTGGCAACCCAGTGCGTAATCGTCATGCGGATGGCCGAGCAGTTGTATTCCCATGGGCAGGCCCTGGCTTTCCAGCAGCGGCAGGTTCCAGGCCGGCGCCTCGAGACAGGATGAGGGATCGCCATATACCGAATCGCCGGTCGACGTGCCGATCGGCGGCGGCGTTGGCGTCGAGAGCGTAATACAGGCATCGGCCTTGCCCTTGATCGCCGCGAAGGCGGCGCGCAGCTTTTTCAAGGCCTCAAGCGATTGCCGGTAATCGTCGAGCGACATGGTTTCGCCGGCTTCGAACCGTTCGACCAGCCGTTCGTCGATCCGGTCACGCCCCATATCGCGGATCAGCAGCGCCGGCCATTTGATTTCCCAGGCGGCGAGATCGGGCTGAAAATCGGGGATCGTGGTCAGCGCAATTTCAAAAGCTTCGATGTCCGGATCGTCGCGGCGCGAGACGATGTCCACGCCCTGCCCTTGCAGATCGCCGATGAACGCCTCGAATTTTTCCAGGAGCGGGGTCTCTGTTATCTCCCACCCGGCAGTATCGAGCCGGATCAGCCTGGAAGGTTTTTTGGCCGCGAGGTCGGGTTCGCCGAACAGTCCGGGATGTCCCGGATCGCCGCCGACGACCCTCGCAATTTGCCAGGCAGTTCGCCACACATCGATGGTATTGCCGGCGTGAACACCGAGGACGCTATAGCTCGGCGAGCGCCACAGCATGCCGCCGGAATGCAGCGCGCCGAAGGTCGGCTTCAGGGCAACGTTGGCGCAAAAACTCGATGGCCGCAAGATCGACCCCCGCCCCTGATTGCCGATGGCCATGGGCACCATACCGGCCCCAATGCACGCCGCAGTCCCGCTCGACGACCCACCCGGGCTCCTGGTCAGGTCGAACGGGTTGCGGGTTGCAGCGGGCCGACCGGAGCCAAGTTCGGGCAATGTCGTCTTGCCCAACAGCACCGCGCCCCCCTGGCGCAACGCATAGACGTGGGCCGCATCGAGCGCGTGCCGGTCGCCTTTGAGGAGCGGGCTGTTAAGTTCGGTCGGAAAATCCGCGGTCTTGAACAGATCCTTCACGGCAAACGGCATGCCATCGACCGGCGACAACGGCCGCCCTGCCCGGTACCGCGCCGTCGCGTCATCCGCCGCTACGCGCGCCGCATCCGCATCCATGACAACAAATGCCTTTATGTCCGGTTCCCTCACCGACATATGTTCCAGACAGCGCTCCAGATAGAGACGAGGGTTATCACTGCCTGAAAGAAAGCCCGGCACGGCATCGTGAAACGATCGCAACTGAACTGTCTTGGGATCGTAGGGAGCCTGGGAAGATAAGCTATCTGGAGACATCTAATACCCCTTATAATCAATCGCGCAGAAATACCTGGTCAAACCAGCGCCCCATCAGCGCAAGATCATAATCCTGATGAGCGTGGCCAAGGAGCTGAATCCCCATCGGCATGCCGCGGTCGGCAAGCAAGGGGAGGTTCAAGGCGGGCGCGGCGGTACAGGCGGAAATGTCGCCATAGACCGGATTGCCCACCGCCATGCCGACCGGCGCCGGGCCTTGCGCCGACAGGGTCACGAAGGCATCCGCCTTGCCCTTGACCCTGTCAAAGGCCGCCCGCAACGAATCGCGCATATCCAGGCAACGCCGGTAATCCTCGATGGTCATTTCCTCGCCGCGCGCGATACGCCCGAGAATGGCTTCGGAAATCAGGTGCTCGCCCTTTTCGCGCTGGATCTTTCCGGCCCACTTCATTTCCCAGCAGAACATGTCGCCCAGGAAATCGGGGATCGTGGTCAGGGCCTGTTCGAAAGCCTCCATATCGGGATCGTCGTGGCGCGAAATCAGGTCGACGTTTTGCATCCGCAGGTGACCGAGAAAATCCTCGAACAATGCCTTGGTGTCGTCTTCGGTGCCGTCCCAGCCCAGCGTATCGAGCCTCGCCAGACGCGTGGGTTTCTTGGCCTCACCAAGATGTGGCTCGCCATAGAGACCCGGATGTCCGGGATCGCCGCCGGCTGTGGACGAAATAAAATAGGCGGTGGCCCAGCAATCCTCCATCGATCCCGCCTCCACCCCAAGCACGGATTGCGACGGCGACATGGAATGGCCGCCCAACCGATTAAGCGCGCCGAAGGTGGGTTTGATGGACCAAACGCCGCAATAGCCGGCCGGACGCTGGATCGACCCACGCACCTGGCTGCCGGTCCCGGCCGGCACCATGCCTGCACCCACGGCCGCCGAGGTACCGCTCGACGATCCGCCCGGCGTGCGGGTGATATCGAACGGGTTGCGGGTTGGTCCTGGATCCGACGAGCCGAATTCGGTGGTCACGGTCTTGGCCAGGATCGCCGCCCCGCCCTCGCGCAGCACCATGGCGTGGGCGCAATCCTTGTCGCCGCCATAGCCCCGCATGGCCGGGCTGTTGAGCTCGGTTGGCATGCCCTTGACCTCATACAAATCCTTGATCACGAACGGCATGCCATCGACGACCGACAGCGGGCGACCGTACCGATAGCGTGTGGTCGCCTTGTCGGCTGCCTTGCGCGCGACCGTGATATCCATGGCGACAAAGGCTTTTACCTCGGGCTCACGGACCTCGATGACCTCAAGGCACCGCTCAAGATAGGCGCGCGGCGTATCCGCCCCGGCGAGGAAGCGGGGCAGCGCATCGTGCCAGGTCCGCAAACCCGGCGCTTTGGGATCGTATGTACCAAGCGTGGCGGTTGTTGCCGTATCAGGCGCCATGATGACCCTCCCTGTTTATTTCCTTTGGGAAATCGTAGACCCAGCCCGGCCGCATCGCAAGGCGCTGGCCCATGGGCGCGACGACCGCGCAGGACTCGCCAATACAAAACCAGCGTGATAGCCTGCGCTCAATAAAGCGATAAAAATCGCAAATCAGACCGTGGCGTTCAGACTGCGGCATAGCGGCAGGGGAGAGGCGCATGGCGACAACAATGGCGAAATCTGGCGACAGTACTTCGGGAAACTGGGAACCACCGGTCCGCATCGAAAAGGACGAGCTGGTCAAGATTTCGGATGCCCTGCTCGCCGAGCCGGACATAGACTTTACTGAAACCGAAGACGTCTTTCGCATCCATTCCAACGGTCTGGACTGGGATATCGGCAATGTGGTTTACCAGCCGAAAGACCCGTCCAAAATCGCGATCGGACCGGACGGAAAACAACTCGCCATCTTCATGATGCATGGCGGTGCGTCGGACTGGCGCTCCATCGAGCGGCTGGCCCGGACGTTCTGCGGCAAGCGCGGCTACAAGGTCTGCAACATGACCTATCCCGGCCGGTTCTATTTCGACGATCCCGAGCATAACTGGCCGGACGACACGTTCCACGACGATGGAACGGTGCGCACGCCGATCTGGCTCAAGGGCGAGGCGATCACGCCAGACCAGTATGACGTCAAGGTGGACGACAGTAACCGTGAAATATATGGATCGCGCCGCTACGCCGTCTCCAAACCGGACACGCTGTTTCACGTCCGCATGGGGGCATGGCCCAAGGCCATTGTCGACGCCATGCTGGATCTATGCGCGCGGCACTTCCCACCCGATGAATGGTCGATTTACGTTCATGGCCATTCGACCGGCGGCCCGTTTGTCCATACCGCCATGCAACGGGTTGAAAACATCCGCGGGCTGATCGGCATCGAAAACTCACCGTTCGGCCTGCTGTTCAACAAGATGACCGGCCATGACTGGATGACGCCGTTCAACTACGTCCTGATCCGGGACTGGCGTGAACTGGCGCGCTACAAAGGCGCTGAACTGGCGTTGGCGGAGGGCGAAAAACCCCTGTTCCGACTGGCTCAGGTTATGGAGGAATTGTTCGAACAATGGGACGAGGCGAAGCGGTTTCCGCAATTCAAGGCGGAAAACTGGTACCATAACCGGTCGCCGTCGTGCCTGACCGAAGCGGCGCAGGTCGCCGCCGCCTACCAGAACTTCAACAAGGATGAGACCGACGCGCTGATCGCAGAATATCTTAATTATGGCGTACCGCTGGAAGGCCCCGGTGTTAAACCGGTCCCCAACCTGCTGCATGGCATCTGCGATTACAGCCGCGATCACACGGTGGCCACTTATGAATTTTTGACCGCGGAATACGCCAAGCTGAACCCGGCGCCGAAATTTCGCTACATCCAGCTTGGCACCGGGGTTCATTCCTATTGGCGGACCGAGGAAGGGCTGCCGCTCGGAGTCTGCCCCATCGTCACCAAAATCTGGCACGACGCCATCATGAATGGCTATTACGACCAATAAATTAAAACAAACCAACCGAAACCAGGGAAGGGATGGAACCATGCGAAGATTTCGAGGCTTAGCAGCAATCGTAGCGGCGTTCGCCATGACCGCGGCATTGACGTTCACCACGACCGCGGCAGACGCCCAGAAAAAGGTCGTGATAGGCGCGACCGGAAATATCTATGGCTGGAACCCCTATCAGGATTCAGCGGCCCAGATGTATGGCATCTGGTGCAACGTATACGGTTGTCTGTGCCGATATGACTTCGAGAAAGCCGGCTATTCGCCGATGCTGGCGGAAAGCTGGTCGGTCAACCCCAACAATCTCAACGAATGGACCTTCAAGCTGCGCAAGGACGTCAAAAGCCATGCCGGCGCGGATCTGACCGCAGCCGATGTGATCCACACCATCAACCGCATCCGGACTGATCCGCAGACCTCACAGAAACAGAACGTGCGCCCGCTCAAGACCGCCATCGCGGTGGACAAGCACACCGTCAAACTGATCACCAAGATCCCGACAGCGCATTTGATGCAGCATGTTTGCGACATCTATGCGATCACCCGAAAAGCGATCTTCGACAAGCACGGCGCCCGCGACGCGGACCGCAAACATCCTGATGGGTTCGGGCCTTACAAGCTCAAACGGGTCGTCATTGGCGAGCAGGTCATCGTCGAAAAAGACAAGAACAGCGTATTCGGCAATAAGGACAATCCCGACATCCTGATCTGGAAGAAGATGGCCGAAGTTGAACAGCGGGTTACGGCGCTCCTGAACGGAGAGATTCAGATCGCCCAATTCATCCCGCCGCATCTGATGAACAGGGTCGAAGCTGGAAACAACACCAAGCTAAGCTATACCGATTCCGTCGAGCTCATGATGCTGATGATGAATCCGGCCTTCAAACCATGGGATAACAAGAAAATTCGCCAGGCCGTGGCCCACGCTATCGACCGCGACAGCATCATCAAGAATATCCTTCAGGGAATGGCGCGGAAGCTCAACGGATCGATCGGACCCGGCCAGATCGGCTTCGATGCCGCAAGGGCAAAGCGGGAGTTCGTGGTCGATTACGACCCGGCCAAGGCAGCCCGCCTTGTCAAGGAAGCCGGCTACCCGAACGGTGTCGACGTCGAGCTGTCTACACCCGTCAACCGTTACGTGAATGACAAGATCATCGCCCAGGCGATTGTGCCAATGCTGGCCAAGGTCGGCATTCGGGCCAAACTGACCACGCCAGAATGGGCGACGCAGTGGGCCGACGTGAGGAAGGGTAAAAAATCCTTCTTCTACCAGGGCCGTGGGTCGGTGATCGACCCAGGTCCGGCGCTGGCGCAATATTTCCAGACCGGCGTATCACCACGGATCAAATATTCCAACCCGGCATTCGACAAGCTGTTCGACGCACAGGCTCAGGAATTCGATCCTGAAAAGCGCAAAAAACTGATCAACGACGCAATCGCCATCCTGGTGGAGGATGCGCCGGCGCTTTTCATGTGGCGGCACAAGATGGCCTATGGCGTCGCCAACAACGTCAGCATTTCGCCGCCCGCCAATGGACGTATTTACGGCGAAAATATTATCGTCAAATGACCGACCAATTTTCTTTCACCAGGCAAAGGAGAAAAAAATGATCTACAATCGGATTGCCGGATGGGCGGCAGGCGCGATCTTGGCGACGGGGCTTGCCGTCTCGGGCGCGATGGCGGCGACAGAAGTACGGATCGGCGTGGTCAATGATTACGCGGGTTGGAACCCTTATGCCGATTCCACCGCGCAGATGTACATGACCTGGTGCCAGACCTATGGCTGCCTCGGCACCTATGATGCCCACGAGGGCGAATACAAACCCCTTCTCGCCGAACGCTGGGAGGTCAGCACGACCAATCCCAATGAATGGACCTTCTATCTCCGCAAGGGCATCAAGCGCCATAACGACGGTAAGGAGCTTACCGCGGAAGACGTCGCCCATTCGATGTGGCGCAACAAGAACGACAAGCGCAGCGCGCAAAAGCAGAATACGGCGGATGTGACGTCGTGGAAGGTGGTGGATAAATACACCATCAAGTTTATCACCAAGAAACCAACGGCGCCGCTTCTGTCGTTCATCTTCGACCGGTTGATCATCACCGGCAAGGATCTCTACGATAAACATGGCGCCGGCGCGGACCGCAAGACGCCCTGGGGATACGGCCCCTATATGGTCAAGGACATCGTCGTCGGCCAGCGCATGGTTCTTGAAAAGAACAACAATTGGCCGGGGATCAAAAAATCCAATCCCGACCGCATTATCTTCAAGCGGATCAAGGAAGATGAAGCGCGGATTACGGGGCTGATGAACGGCGAACTGCACATCGCGCAAGCCATTCCGCCGCACCTGCTCAAAAGGGTAAGAAGTAAACCCGGTGTGGTCGTCAAGGAAACCTCATCGGTCGAGGTCATGTTTTTGGCGATGAACAAGAATTTCAAGCCGTGGGACAACAAGAAGGTCCGCCAGGCCGTCGCCCATGCGATCGACCGTCAGGCCATCGTCAATTCCATCTTCCAGGGCGGTGCCTCGTTGCTTCACGGGCCGGTAGGGCCGGGGCAGTATGGCTACACCGCCAATGTGACGCCGAAATACGACTACAATCCGGCCAAGGCCAAACAGCTTCTGGCCGAAGCCGGCTATCCCAACGGCGTGGCCATCGAATTCCATACCGCTAGCGGCCGTTACATCAATGACCGGCAAAGCTCTCAGGCGATCGTACCGATGCTGGAAGCGGTTGGTTTCAAGGTAAAATTCCACACGCCGGAATATTCCTCGCACTGGCCGCTGGTGAGAAGGGGTCAACGCGCGTTCTATTACCAGGGCCGCGGCTCGGTGGTGGATCCATCCGCCTTTATCGCGCAATATTTCGAAACCGGCCGGTCGCCGCGAATCAACTATTCCAACCCGGAGCTGGATCAAACGCTTTTGGCGGAGCGCAAGGAATTCGATCCGGAAAAACGCAAGAAAATGCTGGCGAAGGCGTTTAATATTCTTCAGGAAGATGTGCCGGCCGTATTCTTATGGCGCATCAACCAGTATTACGGGGTGTCCAAGAAGATCGACTTCACCCCGACTTCGACCGACCGCATTTTCGGTCACGACATCACCGTGAAGTAAACCGAAGCAGCCTGTAAAACGAAAGCCCGTTCCCGTTGGGGCGGGCCTTCCCTCGTTTAAAGTAAGATGGCTAAAAGCGGAACTATGCGGCAGATACCCACCCCCCCCGCCCCCCCCCCCC
>JAQBTY010000204.1 GCA_027624735.1 Pseudomonadota bacterium
TCTGACGTGAGCGGAGTATAGCGAAAGAAGATACCTGTTATTCGCGCCGGATTGCCTGTTCCAGCCGAAAAACCGTTTGCCGTGCGCATTCCGGATCTCGATTGTGTTGACCGACGGGTCATTGGAAATGAAGGCGGTCATCGCGGTTTCGATGGCGGGAATATCCTCGCTTACGACTGTTTCAATCAGGGATCCTCTGAGCAGCTCAAAACGGCGCTTATATTCAGCCGCCAGGACCTCTTCGAGAAACGCCGTTTCAGAGTCGCGCAGGACAATCGTCGCCGTGATGGCAACCACCGCGGCGATCGCCGTAATTCCCATAATAATCTGCGTGCCAAGGGACAGGCGGCGATGATCGTTGCCGGAGCGGCCCACCGTTATGCGGCCCCCTTCGCGCCTGAATTGATATGGAAACACAACAAACCGCGGACTAACTCTGTGATAAAAGGGAATCCACAGTATTGCCCAATATGATTAAGAAATAACAATTATGACGAGATGTCTTTTACCAAATTTAAACCATAAACCATGGCCTCCTCGCGGCTGAAACAAGCCTAGTGGATAGAATCTAACATAGGATCCCGTATCCCGGTTTCTCGGCAGGAGAAGGCCCGAAAGCGATGCCGTCGCATCGGTGAGGGGCCTCGACGCACCGAGAAGCCGGGATACGGGATACTATGGGTACCCTATGTTAGATTCTATCCACTAGCCCGCGCCGGCACTGTCCAATTGCCCGATACGAAGATACTGTGGATTTAGGCTTAGTTACCTGAGCGTATGGCATGAATTTCACCACCGAGCTGATCACCCTCAGAACCGATGATGGCATCCCGTTAGGCGGCGCCCTTTGGACGCCGTCCCATAGCGCCGCCAGGACCGCGATCGCCCTGTTCGCCGGCACCGGCGCCGAATTCCACCAACCACTTTTTATCTGGCTGGGTGAGCAGCTTGCCGCCGCGGGGTTTACGACGATTTCCCTGAACCGCCGCGACCATGGCCAGTATTTTGGGTTGCACGGCCTGCACGATGCCGCCATGGACCAACGATACGCGATCGATTTATTGACCGGGCGCGGCGCCGCGCAGGTACTGCTGGCCGGCCACAGCTACGGTACCGTCACGGTGCCCTATTATGTGGCCGAGACCGACGATCAACGGGTGGCTGGGCTGATCCTGCTTGCCGCCCTTGGCGATATGAGGCGCGGCTCGATGCTGATGCTGGGGAGCCAGGATCGTTACGATGCCGTTGTGGCCGAAGCGGAACAAGCGGTCGCGGCGGGACGCGGCGATGAGACCTTCCTGATCCCGCCGATGGTTGCCGGCTATCCGCCCATGGTGCACAGCTACACTGTCTTTCTCGACAAGCGCGGCCCGAACGCGAAAGTGGTCCCAATCGAGTTGGTAAAGCAGGTCGGGGAGCGCCCGCTTTTCGCCATCCGCGACCCGGCCGATCCGTTTCCCGCGACGCTGCCCCCGGCGCAGGAAAGGCTCGAAGCCGCAAATCCCAACCTGACTTACCGGCTGCTGGACGACGCATCAAGGGACCAGAATTCGTCCAATGTCCATTATTTCGACGGTCGTGAGGATGAAGTATTTCGCCATTTAATGGAATGGATGCAGCAGCACGGCTTCACGGCCTGAGCCTGTCAAAAAGTCGAAATTTCATTGACATCATAATTTTTATCGAATTTTATGCCCCTCACACAAGGAGGGGCGCATGCGGTTTATTACGTTTAAGCACAAGGACGGTCAGAAGTTAGGCGTTCGCGATGGCGATGACCTCATCGATCTGTCCCGGGTGTCACCGGATTTGCCGACGGAACTGGTGGATATGATCCGGTTGGGCCCGTCGGGCCTCGATCAAGTACGCACGGCAATCGCTAAGGCGGATCGATCCGCCCGCATGGCTCTGTCCGATATCACCTATCTGCCGCCGACGACGCGCGCCGGAAAAATCATCTGTCTGGGCCTGAATTACGCCGATCATGCCGCCGAAGGCGGTCATCAGAAACCCGAATACCCTTCCTTTTTCATGCGGGGAAATTCCACGCTGGTGGCTCATGAAGCGCCTATCCTGCGGCCTGTCGTGTCCGAACAGCTGGATTACGAGGCCGAGATGGTGGCGATCATCGGCAAAACCGCCCGCCACGTCAGCGAAGCGGATGCACTGGATTATGTCTGGGGCTATTCGGTTTTCAACGAAGCGTCGATCCGCAATTACCAGCGCAAAACCGCGCAATGGACCATCGGCAAGAACTTCGACAACACCGGCGGGTTCGGCCCCGAAGCCGTGACCGCCGATGAAATATCGCCTGGCGGCAAGGGGCTGCGCATTCAGACCCGGCTCAATGGCGAAATTCTGCAGGACGCCAACACCAGCGACATGCTGTTCGATGTCGCCGAAACCATCCGGCTACTGACCGAATGCCTGACATTGGAACCGGGCGATATCCTGGTCATGGGAACGCCGTCGGGTGTCGGTCATGCGCGCAAGCCGCCTCTATGGATGAAGGCGGGCGATGTCTGCGAGGTTGAAATCGAAACCATCGGCCTGCTGCGCAACCCGATCGAGGATGAGCGACTTTAAATACACTGGGGAGATCAAGGACCATGGCTACCGTTAAACCGAAAACTGTCGTTCAGTACAATCTGACCGGCAATTCCATCAGCCACGCAAGAACCGATGTCGAAACCCGCGATGTGGACGTCACCATCGACGAACCGCTCGCACGCGGCGGCACCAATATGGGGCTGTCGCCGACCGAGTCTCTGATCGCATCGCTCATCGGGTGCACCAATGTCATCGGCCAGCGGGTCGCCGAGGCCAACGGGGTTCATTTCCAGGATTTCGGCATCGTAGCCCTCGCCGATTTCGACCGTCGCGGCGTCATGATGCAGGAGGAAATCGACATTCCGTTTCCCAGGATCGTCCTGACCATTTCCGGCAAGGCCGATGTCGATGAGGCGACGTTGGAGAAAATCAAAACCGATCTCGGTAAATTCTGTCCCATCGCCAAGGTGATCCGCGGATCGGGTACGGTCATCGAGGAAATCTGGAATATCTCAAAACCGTAGCGGCGGGTAGGGATCGGCATCATGACAAACCTTACAGCAGAAGCGGCTGACGCCATCGTCCGCGCCGCTATCGCTTACGGCCGTGAACACGATTTCATGCCGCTGACCGTCGCGGTGCTCGATGCCGGGGGTCATCTTGTTGCCTTCCTGCGCGAAGACGGCTCCGGGATCATGCGGCCCGATATCGCCATCGGTAAAGCCTGGGGCGCCATCGGCATGGGGATCAACAGCCGCTCGATCCGCGACCGCCTGGCCGATCGGCCGAGTTTTCAGAATGCTCTTTCCGTGGTCTCGGGAGGCAAATTCGTCCCCGTGCCGGGCGGTGTCTTGATCCGCGACACGGCTGGCGCCGTGATCGGTGGCGTGGGCGTCAGCGGCGACACGTCCGACAAGGACGAGGTCTGCGCCATCGCCGGCGTTAAATCGGCGGGCCTGATCGCCGACCCGGCGGAACCTGCTCCTGACTGGAATAAATCGCGTCTATAGAATTCCTTGTGGAAGAGCGCTTCCCGCGCCGGTCCCAATAAAAATCGATATTAATTTGACACGCTTTGATATTTCGACTTTCCTGCCGACAATAGATTTGCCAGAGACAAATTAAAGGGAGAAGGATCATGATTATCAACACGACGATTAGAAATGGGACCGTAGCGACAGCGGCGATGGGCCTCTGTCTCTTGTCCTTAAACACCACGGCGCTTGCACAGAAATCCATCAGCCTGACAGCGGTCGACGGCTATCCGCCGAAAGCGCTGCAGGTAAAAACATTTCTCAGCTATTTTATTCCGGAAGTGGACAAGCGGCTGGCCAAATCGGGCCAGTACAAGATTCGCTGGAACAAGGCGTTCTCCGGCCAGATCGTCAAGGTCCGCCATGTCATGACCGGCATGCAGAAAGGCCTTGGCGATATCGGTATCGTGACCAGCGTGTTCCATCAGGACAAGGTCCCCATGCAGGCCATTGCCTATGTCGCGCCGTTCGTAACATCCGATCCGGTGCTTCTGTCGCGCGCCGTCGATGAGCTGGCGAACGAGTTCCCCGAGATGAAGAACGCCTGGCTCAAGTATAACCAGGTTCTCCTCACCAGCTTCTCGGTGATCGATTCCTACCAGATGTTTTTTGCGAAAAAGATCACCAAGGTCGAGGACTTCAAGGATCTCAAGATCGCCGGCGCGGGCATCAACATGCGCTACCTGACCGGTACCGGCGCGACGCCGGTCATCGGGTCGATGGTTCACTATTACAATCAGTTCAAGACCGGCGCGATCGACGGTTCCATGCTGTGGACCGATGCGGCAGTGGCGTTCAAGCTGGTGGAAGGCGCGAAATATATGCTCAAGGCCGATATCGGCACCGCCAATTCAAAGGCGCTGACGATGAATCTGGACGCCTATAAGCGGCTGCCCAAATCCGTCCGGGACGTCATTCACGCGGTGGCCTACGATTACCGGGATTACACGGCGCAGCAAGCCAAGAACGATGCCGCGAAGTCCTATGAAAATTTCAAGAAAAAAGGCGGCATCATCATCCAGATGTCCGATGCCGCAAGGGCGGGCTGGGCTAACAGCATGCCCAATATCGGCAAGGACTGGGCCGCCAAGCTGGACAAGGAAGGACTGCCCGGCACCAAGCTCTTGAGCGCCTACATGACCAAGATGCGTGCGGCCAATCAGCCGATCATCCGCCAGTGGGACAAGGAGTAACTCCCCTTGCCCGATGACGGGCCGATAGACGAGGCGGGGAGCCGACAAAGCGCCCCGCGGCGCGCTTTTGGCGCGCTTGTCAGCGGCATGAATGCCGCGGGATCCTGTTGGATCGTGGTATTGATGCTGCTGATCAATGCCGAGGCGATCAGCCGGTCGGCGTTCAACCAGCCGATCATCGGCGTTATCGAGATGATCGAAATCTCGGTTATCGGCATCGTCTTCATGCAGCTTGCCGACTCGCTCAGGCGCGGTGTGCTCACGCGGTCGGACGGGCTGTTCAATCAAGTCATGCGGCGCAAACCCGCCGCCGGGCATCTCATGGCCGTGATCACCTACCTGTTAGGCGCTGTGTTCATGGGGCTGATCATCTGGGGCAGCATCCCGTATTTCCTCGATGCCTGGCAGAAGAATTACTACATCGGCGTCGAGGGCATGTTCACCGCGCCGGTATGGCCCGTGGCGCTTATTATCGTCGTCGCCGTCGCCGTCACGATGGCCCAGTTCCTGGTTATTCTGGCGGACCATTGGCGCCAGATTTCAACGCCGGATCGGGGATAGGATCGCATGGTTGGCGTCGAAGTCGGCATTGCTTCCGTCATCACTATTCTTATCCTGATTTATGCCGGCATCCATGTCGCCGTGGCGCTGGGGCTCGTCTCGTTTATCGGCGTGTGGATTTATCGCGATTCTATCGACATTGCGGTCAGCCTGCTGACCGCCGCCACCCACGATTCAATTGCCCACGCCGTTTTCGCCAATATCCCGCTATTTGCCTTGATGGGCATTGTCTCCAGTGAGATCGGGCTTGGCGCGGACGTCTACAAAGTCGCTCACCAGATATTCCGCCGGGTGCAGGGCGGGCTGGGCATGGCAACCGTCGCGGCGAACGCGTTGTTCGCGTCCATCACCGGATCGTCAATCGCGTCGGCGTCGGTGTTCACCCGCATCGCCGTGCCCGAGATGCTGCGCTTTGGCTACACGCGGCAATTTTCAGTGGGCGTGGTGGCGGGAAGTTCCGTGCTCGGCATGCTGATCCCGCCATCGTCGATGCTGATCATCTACGCCATCGTCGCCGAACAATCGGTCGGCCACATGTTTATCGCCGGCTTCATTCCGGGGATCGTGCTGGCGACCGCTTTCGTACTTGGCATTTTCGTCATGACCCGGCTGACCCCGCAATTTATCGGCGGCGCGACCGACCCGGCGCAAGACGCTTCGGAACCGCTGATGCCGGCCCGCGACATCGTCAAGCTGCTCCTGCCGGTCGCCTTTCTGGTCATTCTGGTGCTCGGCGGTATTTATTCCGGCTGGTTTTCGCCCGAAGAAGCCGGCGCCGCCGGCTCTGCCGGCGCGTTGGCGATCGGCATTTTCAAGCGGCGCCTAACATGGCAAGGATTCTGGCGGGTACTGGTGGAAACCGGCCACATCACCGCCTCGATCCTGTTCCTGATTATCGCCGCGTCCATGTATAGCCGCATGCTGGGTGTCGCCGCCCTGCCGACACTGTTCAGCGACTGGCTGACCGGTATGGATTTGGGCATGGCGGGCCTGATGGTCATTTATGTCATCCTGATGGTGGTGCTCGGCACCATCATCGAAACCGCGTCGATCATTCTGATCGTCGTGCCGCTATTTCTCGGCTCGGTCGAAGCACTTGGCGGCGATCTGGTCTGGTTCGGAATCGTCACCGTCATCGGCGCCGAAATAGGTCTGCTGACGCCGCCGCTCGGCATCTCCTGCTTCACCATCAAGAGCACCATCAAAGATTCCTCGATCACGCTGTCACACATTTTTCAGGGCGCGTTTCCATTCGCCGCGATCATGCTGCTGGTGCTCATCCTGATTATCGTTTTCCCCTGGCTTAGCCTGGGATTGCTTTAGCTGTCAGGGCGTGCTGGCGGAAGTCCCGCCGAATTCTGAAATGGACTTCTTAATGATTCCGGCGGTTCGGTCATAATGCCCGAGGAGAAGCCGCACCGCTTCATCCGCGTCCCGGGTGGTTGCCGCCCGCATGATCGCTTCGTGTTCGGTCAGTTCGTTCCGTTTGGGATAGCTGACCACGATGGCGAGCTGACGGTAACGGTCTGCCTGATCGTTGAGCTGGGCGCAATACTGCATCAGCCAGCGCGACCCGCAGGCGCCAAGCAAGGCCAGATGGAAGGCGCGATGGCGGGCCTCCCACTCGAAATTGACGACATATTGGTCTTCGCTTGACGACCGGCGCACGCGCGACAGGCGATGGTACTGAAGCACCACCGCTTCCTCCCAGTCGTCACCGCCATTTTCGATCGATTGCCGCAGGGCGATTTCCTCAAGCCAGCACCGGGTCTTCACCAGGTCCTCCAGATCGGCGCGGCTTGCCTTCGCGACACGAAACCCTTTTTGATCTTCGCGGGTAACCAGCCCATCCGCGGAAAGGCGGTTTAGCGCTTCGCGAAGCGGGCTGTTTCCGACCCCATAGCGCTCCCGCAGGGCCTCCGTCCTTAGTTTATCATCCGGCGGCAATGCACCACTCAGAATGTCATCGCGCAAGCGATCGTAAACCGAGGAGGCGAGCGTTCCAGCCGGTGCCGCCACACGCCGTACGGTCTGCAAATTCACAATTTTATCATCCGGTGACATACTGTGCTCCGACCAATCCTGCCTTTGCCGATTTCTCCATTATAGACCAATCTAAATTGGCTCGTAATCTAAAAATATCGAAATTTAATTGACAAGAAATTTTATTTCGACTTTCCTACCGCTAATAACACTTCGAATAGTAATTAGCCTGCAGGCAACAAACGGGAGAGACTTACATGGCGATAAAATTACACGGCATCATCAAAACAGTCGGAGCGGGCGCAGCCGTCGCGCTTTGTCTCACGGCCCTGAGCAGTGCGGCCTACGCACAAAAGACCATCAATCTTACGGCAATGGACGGCTACCCGCCGAAAGCGATCTGGGTGAAAACTTTTATCGAATTTTTTATTCCGGAGGTCGACAGGCGTCTCGCCAAAGAGGGCAAGTACAAGATCAAGTGGAACCAGGCCTGGGCCGGACAGATCGTTAAAACACGCAAGGTTTTCCAGGGACTGCAGACCGGCCTGGGTGACATCGGCATCGTCACCTCGATCTTCCACCCGGACAAGGTGCCGCTCCAATCGATCGCCTACACGGCGCCGTTTGTAACCACCGATCCGGCGCTAGTGTTCCGCCCGAAACGAATGATTCCCATAAGGCGGATTTGATGCGAATCTGTGGGTATGGG
>JAQBTY010000205.1 GCA_027624735.1 Pseudomonadota bacterium
CGGTCGCGCAAACACTACATCTAGCGCCACCTGAGTCAACGGGATAAGCCGCGAACTATTGGTATAGCCAATGTACGCCGCGCTGTTTAAGCCTCCTGATACCGATAAGGATAAATTCGTGCAGCCTCGATAAATAGCGTGGGCTGGCGTTGGCAATCCTACATATGGTATGGTCCGCGCGAATTTAGCGGTGGATTTGGGCCTCAAAGATGTCTCAACAAACGATTGCAATCGGCGCCGATCATGCCGGCTTCCCCTTGAAGTCTGCCTTGTCGGCTAAGTTGCAGGATTTGGGGTTTCGCGTTCTTGATCTCGGAACTAATGGTCCGGCCTCCGTCGATTATCCGGATTTTGCCGACGCCGTTGCCAAGACGGTGTCTGATGGCCGGGCGCAGTTTGGTGTGCTTATCTGTGGCAGCGGTATCGGAATGTCTATCGGGGCCAATCGTCACGCCGGCATTCGTGCCGCCCTGTGCCACGATGAGGAGACTGCCCGTTTGGCGCGTGAACACAATGATGCCAATGTGCTCGTTCTCGGGGCACGGTTGACTGATGAAGAGCAAGCTGGAAAATGCGTAGAGGTTTTCTTTTCAACAGAATTCGACGGCGGCGAACGGCACGCACGGCGTGTTGAAAAACTCGGCTGACTATAATTTAAACTGAAGGATAGAGTATCATGGCAACACCCTCAGCGGCTGCGCAGGAGCAGGTCGGCAGAGGTTTCTTCACGCAAGGGCTTGCTGAAGCGGATCCGGAATTAAATGCGTCGATCCGCGGCGAACTGGGCCGTTTGCAAGACCAGGTGGAGTTAATCGCTTCGGAAAATATTGTGTCGATCGCGGTGCTTGAAGCACTTGGTTCCGTCCTGACCAATAAATACGCGGAAGGCTATCCGGGCCGCCGCTATTATGGTGGCTGTGAGTTCGTCGATATCGCCGAGGAACTCGCCCGCAATCGGGCCAAGAAACTTTTCAATTGCACGTACGCGAATGTGCAACCCCATGCCGGTGCACAGGCTAACATCGCCGTGTGTATTGCCCTTTGCCAGCCGGGCGATACGATCATGGGAATGTCGCTGGCGGCAGGCGGTCATCTTTCGCATGGGGCCGCCCCTAATTTTTCCGGGAAATGGCTGAATGCCGTACAGTATGGCGTGAGAGAAGATGATCACCGCATCGATTATGACGAAGTCGAGCGGCTGGCTAAGGAGTGCCGGCCAAAATTGATTATTGCCGGCGGATCGGCCTATCCAAGGACAATCGATTTCGAACGGTTTCGTCGGATCGCCGACGCCGTCGGCGCTTATTTAATGGTGGATATGGCCCATTTCGCCGGTCTCGTGGCGGGAGGGGTTCATCCAAGTCCTCTTCCTCATGCCCATGTCGTAACGACGACAACACACAAAACCCTGCGCGGGCCGCGCGGCGGCATGATCCTGGCGAATGACGAGGATCTTGGTAAAAAATTCAATTCCGCGATTTTCCCCGGTACGCAGGGCGGTCCGCTGATGCACGTCATCGCCGCCAAGGCCGTCGCATTCGGCGAAGCGCTTCGCCCCGAATTTGCCCATTACGCCGCCAAGGTCGTGGAGAACGCGCGGACCCTGGCGGAAGGATTGTCGGGGCATGGTCTCGATATCGTTTCCGGCGGGACGGATACGCATTTGCTGTTGGTCGATTTGCGGCCGAAGGGGCTTACCGGCAAGGAAGCGGAAGCAAGTCTTGAACGGGCCGGAATTACCTGCAATAAAAATGGTATTCCTTTTGATCCACAGAAACCGACCGTGACCTCGGGCGTTCGTTTGGGGTCACCCGCGGCAACGAGCCGCGGCTTTGGTGTCGGGGAGTTTCAGACGATCGCCGATATGATTGCCGAGGTTCTGGACGGGCTTGCCGGGAGCAATGGGGATAATTCCGCGGTTGAGGCCGCGGTGCGTTCGCGCGTATCGGACCTTTGCGGGCGTTTTCCGATTTATTCGACCTTGTAAAGGGGAGCCGTCCACCATGCATTGTCCGTTCTGTGGGGCAGAAGATACCCAGGTAAAGGATTCACGTCCCACCGAAGAAGGGGCGGCCATTCGGCGCCGTCGTGCCTGTACCGGGTGCGGCGCCCGCTTCACGACGTTTGAACGCGTACAGCTACGCGAATTGACAGTCGTGAAAAGTGGCGGCAAGCGTGAATCGCTCGACCGCGATAAGTTGGCGCGGTCGATGAATATCGCCCTGCGAAAACGCGCGGTTGATCCGGAGCGCGTTGAAAGGGTTATCAATAGCATTATCCGGCGTTTGGAAAGCAGCGGCGAAAGCGAAATCGATTCCAAAAAGATCGGTGAGTTGGTTATGGACGCGCTGAACAGTCTTGACCCGGTCGCCTATGTCCGGTTTGCCTCAGTCTACAGAAATTTTCGGGAAGCACGCGATTTCGAGGACTTCGTGGGGTCGCTGAGTGATCAAGACGACTGACGACGATCTTGGCTATATGCGCAATGCCTTGACGTTGGCGCGCAGGGGGCTTGGACAGGTATGGCCAAATCCCGCCGTCGGCTGCGTGCTTGTTCGCGACGGTGACGTGGTTGGCAGGGGCTGGACGCAACCCGGCGGCCGTCCCCATGCCGAAACCGAAGCGCTGGCCCGCGCCGGTGAACGGGCCAGTGGCGCGACCGCCTATGTTACCTTGGAGCCGTGCTCCCATCACGGTCGGACGCCGCCCTGCGCCCAGGCGCTGATTGATGCCGGCATATCGCGCGCGGTCATTGCGGTTACGGATCCCGATCCACGGGTCGATGGCGACGGTGTTGAGATGTTGTCCGGCGCGGGAATTTCAGTCGATGTGGGGCTTTGCGCGGAGGAGGCGGCTCAGCTTAACGCAGGTTTTTTCAGCCGATTGGGAAAAAAACGGCCCTATGTAACGCTGAAATGTGCGTCGACAATTGACGGCCGGATTGCTACCCGCTCCGGTGACAGCCAGTGGATAACGGGTGACGTCGCCAGAAACGCCGGTCACCTGATGCGCGCGACCCATGATGCGGTTCTGGTCGGGTCGTTGACGGCGATGCAGGACAACCCGTCGTTAACCTGCCGGTTGCCAGGCCTGGAGGCTCGGTCGCCGGTCCGGATTGTCCTTGATGGACGCATGCAATTGCCGCTGACCAATAACCTGGTCGTAACGGCACGTGACGTGCCTACCTGGATGGTAACGTTGCCGCCGAAGTCCGCCGATCAATCCGGTCGCCGCGATGCCTATATTGGCGCCGGCGTAACGATTGTCGACGTCGACCCGGATCCCGAGGGGCATCCCGAACTGGTTCAGGCGCTTGGTCAAATTTCCGAAAAGGGCATAACTCGCCTGATGGTGGAGGGTGGCGGGCAGGTTGCTGCGTCGTTTATATCGGCGGCAATGGTTGACGAAATCGTCTGGTTCCGTGCACCGTGTATAATCGGCGGAGATGGGTTGCCGGCTTTGGCGGGTATTGGGGTGAATGATTTATCAGACGCCCCCAGACCGCTACGCACGGGTACGCGGACAGTCGGCGGTGACATCATCGAATACTATAAAATTCAAGGTTAGAGGCATGTTTACGGGAATTATCACGGACGTTGGAACAGTCAGAAAAATTGAACCGAAGGGCGACGTTCGTATCGAAATCGATACGAACTATCCTACTGACGAGATCGATCTTGGGGCATCGATAGCCTGTGCCGGGCCCTGTCTGACGGTAGTCGAAAAAGGTGCTGGGTGGTTCGCGGTTGAGGCGTCGGCCGAGACAATGTCGCGTTCGTCCCTGGGCGGATGGAAGGTTGGCACCAAAATCAACCTAGAGCGCGCCTTGCGTGTTGGCGACGAGCTTGGCGGGCACATCGTTTCGGGCCACGTTGATGGGCAGGCGCGTATCCTTGACATGCGGCCGGAGGGAGATAGTGTACGATTCGACTTTGAAGCGCCGGCGGGTCTAAAGGCATTCATTGCTGAAAAAGGATCGGTTGCTCTCGACGGAGTCTCGCTCACCGTAAATGAAGTCGATGGCGCGCGATTTGGTGTCAACATCATAAGCCATACGCGGGCTCACACGACGTTTGGAGAGCGCGCGACTGGAGATTTTGTCAATCTCGAAATTGACACGCTGGCACGGTATGTTGGCCGGTTACTGGATAGTAAAGAATAAGTGATGGCTGTGACTGTCACAACGATGGGCGGGAAAAAGTGGATTCGAATACAGACGACTTAAAGCAGGCCTTGTCCTCATCGGAGGAACTGATCGCTGAAATCGCCAAGGGTCGAATGGTCGTCCTTGTCGATGATGAAGACCGTGAGAACGAAGGCGATCTGGTCATCGCCGGTGAATGGGCCGACGCCAATGCGATTAACTTCATGGCGAAACATGGCCGTGGGCTTGTCTGTCTGTCGCTGACGGCCGAGCGTGTCGGTAAACTCGGTCTTTCCATGATGGCGCTGGAAAATAAGGCGCCGTTAGAAACGGCGTTTACAGTGTCGATCGAAGCGCGCGAAGGCGTAACGACCGGAATTTCGGCGGGCGACCGGGCCAGGACTGTCGCGGTAGCGATAGATCCCAAAAAAGGCCCGATTGATATCGTCAGTCCTGGTCACGTGTTCCCGCTGGTGGCTCGCGACGGCGGCGTCCTGGTTCGGGCCGGCCACACGGAGGCCGCGGTGGATCTTTCGCGTCTTGCGGGTCTGAACCCCTCGGGCGTGATTTGCGAAATCATGAATGACGACGGGACCATGGCGCGCCTCCCGGATCTCGTGAAGTTCGCGCAGTTGCATGGCCTCAAACTCGGAACGATTGCCGATCTTATCGCCTATCGCCTTCGTCACGACAGCATGGTCATCCGGACCGTCGAGACTACGTTGACACGGGAGAATGACGGCGAGTTCAAGGTCATCGTGTATGAAAGCGCCTTAAACGGCACCGAACATGTCGCGATCGTGAAAGGCGATGTCAGCGGGGCCAATCCGCCTTTGGTCCGGATGCATGCGCTTAATATTATGAACGACGTTTTGAAAGATACGACAGGTGGTCGGTCGCAGGAGCTTGATATGTCGCTAAGTATGATTGCGAAGGAAGGACGCGGCGTCGCCGTCCTCATTCGCGATTCATGGAATTCACGATTTTCTAATCAGATTCAGCTGAGTGGAAAATTGCCCGACGGGAGGAAGAAGACATCGCCCGCGGCCAAATCCACGGTATTACGGGATTATGGCATCGGCGCCCAGATTCTGCTCGATCTGGGCATTGTAAATATGCGTTTGATGACCAATACGAAAGAATCGACGATTAAAGGCATAGATGGGTACGGCCTAAAAATCGTTGAACGAGTGCCCATCCCGAAGGGAAACCTTTGAAACCCGCTTAGGGTATCAGGAATAGCAAGCACTTAAGAATAGTAGGAAACGAATGACCGACGCGCCCCATATTATGATTGCCGAATCCCGCTATTACGAGGAAATTGCACAAGAATTGATTTCCAGCGTCATCACCGAACTCGACAATGCCGGCGCGACCTATGAGCGCTTTGAAGTTCCTGGCGCCTTTGAAATCCCGGCGGCGATTAAATTTGCCGTGCGATCCATGGATTTTTATACCGCGGGCCGGCGCTTTGACGGATACATCGCGCTAGGCTGTGTAATCCGTGGCGAAACCACCCATTACGACTATGTTTGTCAGGAAAGTGCCAGAGCGCTGCAAGATCTTGCCGTGCAATATGCGCTGGCGCTTGGCTATGGAATTCTGACCGTGGAAAACCGGGCGCAGGCCATGGTGCGGGCCCGGCGGCAGGATCAGGATCGCGGTGGTCATGCGGCGCGCGCCTGTCTGAAAATGATCGAGCATAAGCGCCATTTTCGTCTTTTTCCGCGATGATAGCACCGCCTGAAGCGGGTTCCAAAAGACGGCCGCGGCATCGGGCGACGGTGCGCCACAGCGCCGCGCGGCTCGCGGCGGTTCAGGCGGTCTATCAGCTTGAAATGACGGATTCGTCCACCGGTAGTGTGATAGACGAATTTGTCGCACATCGCTTGGGCCAGTCGGATGTCGAGGCTAGCCGAGGCGCGAACGCCAATGAGGCGCTGTTCAAGGAACTCGTTCGCGGGGTAGAAATCCGTACCGACGAGGTAAAAGACATCATCGAACCGCTCCTGGCGAGTGGATGGCGGTATGATCGCCTGGACGTAATTTTGCGGTGCATTCTGCGTCTCGGTACGTTCGAGATGCTGAGCCGTATCGAGGTGCCGGCCAAGGTAATCATTCGGGAATACGTCGATCTGGCCAATGCCTTTTTTTCTGAAAGCGAACCAGGGGTCGTGAACGGGATACTGGATCGCGTTGCACGGAACACGCGCCCCGGCGAACTTGAGTCACGTGATGACAAGTCAGCCCCCCCGGTCGGGTGAATTTGAAACGATCGACAGGTATTTAGCGCCGCTTAGCCGGGGATTTGCCGGGGCACGCGGTCTTACCGATGACACCGCGAGCCTGATAATTGGCGACGGAAACGAGGCGGTTATCACGCTGGATACGATGGTTTCCGGCGTTCATTTCCTGCCGGGTGACCCGCCGGACCTGATTGCGCGCAAGCTTTTGCGCGTGAATTTGTCCGACCTTGCCTCCGCCGGGGCGACGCCGCGGACATATTTTCTTTCCATGAGTTTGCCGTCATCGTTGATCGATGGCTGGATTGCGGCCTTTGCTGGCGGGTTGGACGCCGATCAGAAGAGTTTTGGCGTCGTGCTTGGGGGCGGCGATACGACATCAACCCCGGGCCCCTTGACGCTATCGTTGACCGCTATCGGTGAAACACCGCTAGGACAGGCCATATCACGGGCAGGGGCAGCCCCTGGGCAGGACATCTATGTATCGGGGACGATCGGAGACGCGGCGCTGGCGCTGGCGCTGATCCAGTCCGCTGGTGTCGAACAGGCGCTTAGGGAGGCGCCGGGCCTGGTTGCGCGTTACCGGCTGCCGGAACCGCGGGTTCTACTTGGGATCTCGTTGCGAGGCTTGGCGACTGCCGCCATCGACGTATCTGATGGTCTTATGGCGGACCTAGGCCATATTTGCCGAATTTCTGGGGTTGGGGCCGAGGTGGCGGCCGCTACAGTGCCCTTGTCGCCGGAGGCGCGGCATTTCCTATCTAAACGGAAGGAATTGTCGGAAATCGTCTATTGTGGTGGTGACGACTATGAACTGCTATTTACCGCCCGGCCTGAGGATGCGGCGAAACTATCGGCGCTTTCCGAAAAATTGGCCTTGCCGCTAACCCGGATCGGACGAACTGTCGCGGGTGACAGGCCGGTATTGGTTTCTGAATCCGGGGAAGAAGTAAGTCTTGCCAGCGCTGGTTGGCGCCATTTCTGACACTCGGGGTTTACGCTCTCTTTGCTATTCCGTGGTTGACTGAGGGCTGGGGAATGATTGGCCCTTCGGGGCCAGTTCAGTCCGATGTCGGGAACCGGAATTTTAGTATTGCCCAATATAAAAATATTGTTTTTCAGTGCCTTGATGTCCATCGTTGCAGTATCGCTGCAAGCGTCGGGTTTTGCGTCTGTGGCGGTTGCCGCGGGAGCGGAGGAGGGTCAAAAAAAGAATAAAGTCAAACTGTCCGAACGCCGCTATTTTACGATGGAGCCGTTTACCGTACCCATGATGGCTGATGGCGCGATCAAAGAACAATTCACGATCGTAATCGGCATCGAACTTGCCCATGAGGATAACCGTACCGATATTTCCCATTCGGTTCCCGGTATCCGGAACGAAGTCTATAACGAGTTGCTCCATCTGGTGACATTTCGACGGCGGGGGTCGTCCATCCCGCAGATCGCGGTACTAAAGTCACAGCTTTTTGCGGTGACGCAAAGATTGATGGGCGACAAGGTCAAGGGACTGGTCATTCAACAGGCGTTCAAAGGGCCGACCAACTAGCCCGGATTATTCACGGTGGTCGGATGGTTTGAGCAAGGCGCGTGGTATCGTCCGGGTTGACGGCGGTATTGGCGGCGGATTTTCAG
>JAQBTY010000206.1 GCA_027624735.1 Pseudomonadota bacterium
GCCGCGGTTACAAAAAATGACACCACAAGCGTTTCCCCCCCCCCCTAACCCTCCCCCATCAAGGGGGAGGGGACTATCGGCTAGGCGCGACCTAAATATTCCCTCCCCCCTTGTGGGGGAGGGTTAGGGTGGGGGGGGTGAGCACATGCGTGGTCCCTCGGAAATAGCGCCTCAAGATATTGCGAACGACGATATCGGCGAGGAAACCCGGCTGGCGCTGTTCCGTAGCCAGTTTGAAATTCGTCAGGTCGAACAGAAGGCCTATGATCTGTTTCTGCAAAATCTGATCAAGGGGACCAGCCATCTGGCACTGGGCCAGGAAGCGGTGGCGGCCGGTTTCGGAACCGCCATGCGGGCGGATGATTATAGCTTCTGCACCTATCGCGGCCATCACCACACGCTGGCGCGCGGTGCGTCCATGACCGGCGTGCTGGGCGAACTGATGGGGCGCGATTGCGGTCTGCTGCGGGGCAAGGGTGGGTCCATGCATCTGACCAGTGCGGAACATGGCGTGATGGGATCCTATGCCATCATCGGCGCCCATTTGCCGATCGCCGCCGGCGCGGCATGGTCGGCGCAATATCGCGGCACGCAGCAGATATCTGTCTGTTTTTTCGGTGACGGCACCACCAATATCGGCGCCTTCCACGAGGCGCTCAATCTGGCGTCGGTATGGAAACTGCCGGTGATCTTCGTCTGCGAAAACAACCTTTATATGGAATACACCCCGATCGGCGACGTCACCGCGGTGGAACATCCGGCGGCCGATCGCGCCGCCGGTTACGGGCTCGAGCCGATCATCGTCGATGGCAACGATCCCGACGCGGTTTTCCGGACGGCGCAGGCGGCTATTGCGCGGGCGCGCGCCGGCGATGGCCCATCCCTGGTCGAATGCAAGACCTACCGCCATTCGGGCCATTCGCGCGCCGATCCCGGCGCCTACCGGCCCAAGGAAGAGGTCGAGGCCTGGCTCAAACGCGATCCGGTACCCATGTACCGCCAACGGCTGTCCGATTTCGGCATCGCCGAGGCGACCCTGTCCGCCATCGAGGATGAGGTCAACAAAGCCGTGGAGGCCGCGACGCGGACCGCCATGGCGTCGCCGCCGCCGTCGGCGGATCTGCTTGAGGTCGACGTGTGGGCCAATGGGAGCGCGTCATGGCGGAACTGACTTACCGCGAAGCGGTTGCCGCGGGTATCGCGCAGGAGATGGCGCGCGATGACCGGGTGGTGTTCCTTGGCGAGGACATCGCCGCGGCGGGCGGTGTGTTCAAGGCGACGGTCGGTCTGCTCGATCAGTTCGGCCCCCTCCGCGTCCGCGACACGCCGATTTCCGAACAGGCGATCCTGGGAGCCGCCATGGGGGCCGCCATGACGGGATTACGGCCCATCGCGGAAATCATGTTTTCCGATTTTCTCGCCGTGTGCTGGGATATGGTCGCCAATCAAATCGCCAAAAGCCGCTATATGACCAACGGCCAGCTGGAATGTCCGCTGGTTATCCGGACCGCCAATGGCGGCGGCTCCCGGTTTGGCGCTCAGCATTCGCAAAGCGTGGAAAACTGGGCGATGGCGATCCCCGGCATCAAGGTGGTCGCGCCGTCGAACGCGGCGGATGTCAAAGGGCTGCTGGCGGCGGCCATCCGCGATCCCGATCCGGTGCTGTTTTTCGAGCACAAATCTCTCTACGCCACCAAGTGCGAGGTGCCCGATGGCGAACATGTGGATGAGCTCGGTACCGCGCGCGTGCTGCGCCGGGGCGACGATGTGACCATCCTGGCGCTGGCGGCCATGGTGCCGCGCGCGCTTGCTGCTGCCCAAAAGTTGGAAGACGAGGATGGCGTGTCTGCTACCGTCGTTGATATCCGCTCGCTGGTGCCGCTCGACACAAGGACCATTCTGGCTGAGGTCAGCCGTACCGGCCGCGCGGTGACGGTCGAGGAGAATCCACGCCTGTGCGGCTGGGGCGCGGAAATCGCATCGATTATCGCGGATGAAATTTTTTATGATCTGGATGGTCCGGTGGTGCGCATCACCACGCCGCATATCCCGCTGCCCTCGGCGGATCATCTGGAAGATCTGGCCATGCCCTCCGTCGATAGGATTGTCGCGACCATTCGCGCCCGCGTGGATTAACCCACGTGACTTAAATAGGGTGGATTAAATGGATATTGTCATGCCGCAACTCGGCGAAACCGTCGCCGAAGGGACTCTGACCGTCTGGCACAAGAAGCCGGGCGATCGGGTGGAGGCAAACGAACTTCTTTTTGAAGTGTCGACTGACAAGGTCGATACGGAAATTCCCGCGCCGGCGAGCGGTATTCTGGTTGAAGTACTGATCAAGGAAGGCATTACCGTCGATGTCGGCACGCGGCTTGGTGTTATTCAGGCCGATGGCGAAGAGGCGATGGCGCCGTCCAGCCCGATCGAAGAGGCGCCGCGGCCAGCCGGCCCAGCGGTCAGGGCTACGGTCCGCGATCCCTCCGCTCCGCCACCGCCGCTGTCGCCGGTGGTCAGCCGGTTGCTGGCCGAGCATGGGCTGAACGCGGCCGACATCAACGGTACCGGAGCAGGGGGGCGGATCAAGCGCAAGGATGTAGAAGCACACAAGGCGCTCCTGGCGGCCCGTGAGGGCGATCGGCGTGCGGCGGCGTCAGGCGAAGGCACTGTCATTCCCTTTAACACCATCCGAAAGCGAACGGCGGACCACATGGTTCGGTCGAAGGCGATCAGTCCGCATGTGTTACAGGCGGTCGAGGTCGATTTCCACCGTATCGCCAAGATTCGTCAAAGAGACGGTGCGGCCTGGAAGGACCGGGAAGGTTTCACGCTGACCTACCTGCCGTTTATCGCCTACGCGGTTTGCCAGGCGCTCCGCGATTTCCCCCATGTCAATGCGAGCGTCGACGGCGAGTCGTTGATCGTCTGGAACGCGGTTCATCTGGGTATCGCGGTCGATCTTGATTTCACCGGGCTGGTTGCGCCGGTTATTCGGTCCGCACAGGAAAAGTCGGTTGCCGGGCTTGCCCGTGACATCGCTGATCTCGCCGTGCGGGCACGAGCAAAGACACTGTTGCCCGATGATTTCGCGGGTGGCACGTACACAATTTCGAATTCGGGTGTCTTCGGAACTCTGATCACGGCGCCGATCATCAACCAGCCCCAGGTGGCGATCCTGTCGACCGACGGCATCAAGAAGCGGCCGGTGGTGGTCGAGACCGACGATGGCGAGACCATCGTCGCGCGGCCCGTCGGCATTCTTGCGCAATCCTTCGACCATAGAGCAATCGATGGCGCCTATTCGGCCGCCTTTTTAAACCGGATTAGAGACGTCATTGAGCAAGGCGATTGGGAGCAGTCGCTTTCCTGACAGACGCGCTTCCGCTTGGCGCGGCGACCAAATAACAAAGAAGGGATATTGAAGATGGCGAGCACGGATCTCGGAAAGCACAGAATTGGTTGGGTCGGGGCCGGCCGCATGGGTTTTTCCATGGCGTCCCGGCTGCTGAAGGCCGGCTGCGATTTGTCGGTCTACAACCGGACCCGCGCCAAGGCGGAACCGCTGGCCGAGTACGGCGCAACCATCGTCGACACCCCGGCCGATCTCGCCGACCGTGATATCGTCTTCACCATGGTTGCCGGGCCGGAAGATTTTCTGAATGTCGTGTCGGGCGAAAATGGCGTTCTGTCCCGTGACGGTACGGCGCCCAGGATCCTGATCGATTGCACCTCTGTTTCCGAAGAGGCATCTGTGGCGGTTCGCCATGCCGCGGCGGAAAAAGGGGTTGCTTATCTGGCGGCGCCGGTCAGCGGCAACGCCAAGGTGGTGAAGGCTGGAAAATTGAGCATTGTCGCATCCGGCCCCCGCGACACCTATGAGGAGGCGTTGCCTTATCTGGAAGCGCTCGGCGTCGGCGCCAGCTATGTCGGGGAAGCCGAGGAGGCGCGGATCGTCAAGATCTGCCATAACGTGCTGCTTGGCGTTGTCACCCAATCCCTGGCGGAGATAACTGTTCTGGCCGAAAAGGCAGGCGTGCCGCGGCATGCGTTCCTGGATTTCATGAATAAAAGCGTCATGGGGTCGGTATTCACCCGCTATAAGACGCCTTCTTTCGTTAATCTCGACTTTTCGGTGACTTTCACGCCGTCCTTGCTGCGCAAGGATCTGGATCTTGGACTGTCGGCGGCCCGTGGCCTGAACGTACCGATGCCCCTCGCGGCCCAGACCAGGGAAATCGTTCAGACGATGATTGGCAACGGGTTCACCGACACGGATTTCTCGGAACTATTGACCCTTCAGGCGCAAGCGTCCGGCATGAAACTGGAGGCGGAGAATATTGATGTCGGGGACGGCCTCGAAGGCTGAAGCGTGCGGTAAGGCCTTGGCACTGTTCGGTCTTCGGTGTTAGATTCTTTTCGCGGGTTTCAATAGGGTTGCAATCAAGAAAACTGACTATAAACGGGGATGGGAGAAAACTTATGCGAACTATTTTGCGATTGATCACGGTACTGGCGACGTTTGGATTGGTTGCCGCCTGCGCCGACATGGGCGAAACCGAGAAAATGAGCGCGAAGGACGGCGCTTCAGGTATGCACATGATGGATATGCACATGATGCACGCCAAGGAACTGACCGATGGGCAGAAGCGCCTGACGGGCGCGCTTGGTCAGGGCGGCACCGAAAAGTCTCCGATGCATGCCGCGACGGCGCAAAAACATTTCGATTGCTGGATGAAGGAAGCCAAGGCAAAGCAAAAGAAGAAGGCCGCAGCCTGCCAGAGCGATTTCTACGGTGCGATGGCGTTGCTCGAAGCCGATGTGTGGGCGTCGCCAAAGATGGCGGATGCCCCGAAGAAAATGGCCAAAGAGAATGGTCCGCCGCGGACTAAACATTTTCTGGTCTTCTTCGATCTTGAGAGCGCCGCGATTTCCAAGGACGAGGCGAAAGCCGTTGCCGATGCCGCGAAATTCGCGAAGGCAAACAAAGGATCGAATGTCTACGTCACCGGTCATACGGATCAGGCGGGTTCCAAGAAATTTAATATGGCGCTGGCCAAAAAGCGGACCGATGCCGTGGTCGCAAATCTTACAGGCATGGGCGTCAAGAAAGGCGCCATTGGTGCGGTCGTGCAGGGTGAGAACGATCCTGCCGTGCCGCGTGCCGGCAAGAAAGACAGCCGTAACCGGCGGGTGGTTATCTCGATCATTTACTGATCGATACACTGCAAAAAAAGCGGTTCCGGTTTTCGCCGGGGCCGCTTATTTCGTTCTTTTACAGGAGGCTTTTACAGGAGGCTTTTACAGCAGCGCGCGCACCTTGGACGACGACGCTATTTTTCCGCCGCTGACATAGGCTTCGTGGTTGCCGACGATCTGGTCGGGGGCGTAGCGGTAATTGACCATCAGCCCCGCCGACTGGCGTAATCCCTTGTCTGAAATATCTCCGGCCCAGTTTATCCGTTCGATCGACGCGCCGTTCCCGAGATGAAACCGCGCCACCGGGTCAAGAGCGTGTCCTCGCTTGCTGACCTGAGTCAGATAATTGGCGCACAGCCGCATCAGGTTTTTCTTCAGCCCTTGCCGCAGCACCTCGTTTTCGACCCAATCCGGCTGTTTCAGTAAATCGATTTCATCCTTCGACAGGAAGTCAGGCGGGGTATTCATAAGCTGCCGTTCCAGCCAGCGGCAAAAGCCGGGGATCGGCGACAAGGTTGCAAAATTGTGGATTGACGGCAGTTCCGCCGAGATCGCATCGACAACCTGTTTGATCAGCAGATTGCCGAAGGAAATCCCTGCTAACCCAAGCTGACAATTGCTGATCGAATAAAAGATGGCGGTATTAAGGTCTTCGTCGTCCGCGCCGGTGATTGGGGCGTCCAATAATGGTTGAATACGGTCGGCGAGACCCTTGGTAAGGGCCACCTCGACGAAAATGAGTGGTTCATCGGCAAGGGCCGGGTGAAAGAAAGCGAAGCAGCGGCGGTCATTCGCCAACCTGCGCCGCAAATCGTCCCAGCCCTCAATGGCGTGGACCGCCTCATAGGCAATCAGTTTTTCGAGGATGGCCGCGGGGGTGCGCCATTCGATTCTTTCGAACTGGAGGAAGCCCCGATTGAACCAGGACGAAAAAAGATGACGAAAATCAGTATCCAGCGGTTTCAGATCGGGTCGTTCCGACAAAAGCTGCAATAGAAATTCGCGCATGACCAATATGGCGCCGGTGCCGCCAGGCGCCATATTCATGCGGCGCAGCAATTCCACGCGTGGCGCTTCCACGGCGCGGCGCAGTGATTGATAGTTTGCCTCTGACGGGTCATCCGCATAGGTCGTAGCCGCCGCGCGGACGTCAACCGGCTTATAGGAAAACTCATCATTGAGCATCCGCAGAAAGGCAACCCGGTCCGGTGCTTCCATCTCCCGAAACAGGGTCACGACCTCGCGCGCCAGCGCCGTACCGGAAGCTTCTCCCCGCCCGGACAGCAAATCGTGGCACAGCCGGCGGGTGTCTTCCAGCACCGTGTTGCCAGCTGAGCGGTCAAAGTACTGGCGGCCCAGATCAGCGATGGTGCTGACCATTTGACTCATCCAGATACGTCCCATGGGTCGACTCCTCGATTATGGTTCCATCAGGCGGGCCGGAGGATGAAATCGTACTTTAAGTCAAAGAACGGTGCGTTAAGACCATAGGATCTTGCGTCGTCTTCGGACTCATTCCGGGCGAAGGTCACGGACAGCGAGTCCCGGACGCCAAACACCGCATCTTCATCGATATAGCGGTCGTCATCAGGGTAAAGCTCCGTGACGAGGTCCTGATACCCTTTTGCCGTAACCTTGAAATGAATATGGGCGGGCCGCCAGGGGTGGCGTCCCATGGCGTGCAACATAACGCCCGCCGGGCCATCGTCGGGAACCGTATAGGGCATGGGGCGGATGGTGGTGAGGCTGTACGCCCCATCGGCGTCCGCGTGCAGGCGGCACCGCAGATTGTTGTCGTCCTGATCAGGGTCTTCGACGGAGTAGAGGCCATTGGACGCGTTTTGCCAGATGTCGAGCAACGCGCCGGGGATCTCTGTTCCGTCCGCCGTCATCACACGGCCGTGGACCACACCCGGATCTCCTGGATTCTGGCCGATCAGGTCACCGCCATTGTCGATTATCGGCGCGCCTTCAACATAGAACGGACCCAGGACGCTCGATTCGGTGGCCCCTTCGGTCGCCTGGCCGGACAGGAGATCGATCAGCGAGGTGACGCCGAGCGTATCGGACAGTAAAATAAACTCGTTCCGCTTGCGCGTCGTCTTTTCGCCGGTCTGGTAGAGAAATTCGATGGCGGTACGCCATTCGTCCTGGGAAAGATCGACCTCCTTTACGAACCCATGCATATGCTTGATCAGGGAAATCATGATTTTCCGAAATCGGGGATCCGCCTCGTCGGCGATGGTTGCGAGGACGGCTTCGGTTAGTGTGTCTTTGGTGATATTGGTCATGAGTATCTGTGTTGTTTGTCAGGTCAGGACAAGGCTTAGCCGCGGGTAGGCAATCAACAAAATTAGCACCATCAGCATGATGACCGCGAAGGGAAAAGCGCCGACAAAGATATCCTTTAGCGATATTGTCGGGTCGTTGATGGTGCTCTTGATAACGAAACACGATATGCCGAGCGGCGGCGTCAGCAGTCCGATTTCGGCAGCGACCACGGTGACGATGCCGAACCAGACGATGCTGCTGCCAAAGCTTTCGATGGTGCCGAGGAACAGCGGAACGACGATGAGGATGATCGATGCCGGATCGATGATGGTGCCAAGCAAAACCACCAGAATGACATAAAGCACCATGATGGCGGCCAGTCCGAAGCCTTGTCCGACCAGCCATTCCCCGAACAGGGTCGGAAGACCCGCCATTCCGATCATGCGGCTATACAT
>JAQBTY010000207.1 GCA_027624735.1 Pseudomonadota bacterium
CGGCCAATTGTGGCATCTATGGCTAAAAGGCCAGCCTCGACGGGCTGGATCGTTCGGGATTTCGCCATTGCAAGAAATCCATCGACACCATCGGGCTGTTCGCCCGCACCATCGACGATCTGATTCTGCTGCGGGAGGTCACTACCGGCAGGCCGGCGTCGAGGGAGGCCATACCGGCCACTCGGAAGGTCAGGGTCGGGCTGGTGCGAACCTCCGAGTGGGGCAGCGCCGAACCCTATATGCAGGCGGCCGTCGAACGGGCCGCCGACTTGCTTGGACGACAGGGTGCGATCGTGACCGAAATCGTTCTGCCGGATCTGTTCGAGGACATCGTTCCCGAATTCGCCATCATCAATGGCTGGGAAGCATCGGAGATGCTGGCCGATGAAATCCGCGACCATTTCGACAGCTTCAATGATCTGAACGCCGGCCGTGTTATCGAGACGCGCGACTATACGGCCGATCAATACGCGGTGGCGGGCAAGAGACTCAATGCCGCGCGCGACGAGATGGACAAACAATTCGCCGATTTGGACGTGTTTATCTCACCCAGCTTGCCGGGCGAAGCGCCGGTCGGTCTGACCGAGATTCGCGCCGGCCAGTTCGCGCGGCTGTGGACCCAGATGTATACGCCGGCGGTCAATATACCGCTGTTCACGGGCCCCAATGACATGCCGGTCTGCTTCCAGGTGACCGGGCCGCGCGGCAGCGACGATGCGACGCTGGCCTACGCCAACTGGGTCGATGCGCGTCTGCGCGCGGCGCTCGGCGACGTGCCGGCGTCGATTTAAGTGAGCCGCATGAGGTGGGGGCGGTTAGCGGGTGGCAACCGCTGCTCATCGAGCAGGACAGGGTTGGCGCGCAGTGTCAGGGTGTAGCCGCTTGCGCCAAAGGCGATTTCGCCACCTTGCGGCAAGTTCAGCGCGATCCGCCAGTGAAAATAATCGCCGGCGCCTGACGCGGATGCCGGTTGAGTCGTAATATCTGCGATCGACAATTCGTTGAGGGTCTGGCGGTGATCGCTTCCGTCGAAATCGATGCTCATCTTAAGATCGGTTACGTCGTGAAAAATCAGGGTGGCGGGCGCCACGCGGAACTGGGCGCCGCCATCGGTGCCGCATATCCAGTCGACAATGTGATCGATATCGAGGACCAGATCGCTCCGCCAAAGACTGGCGTCCGGATCCGGGGTGGCGAGATGCAGGCCATAGATCAGATTGTCATGAAACGAAATATTTTGGGCGGAGGGATTTTTGCCGGTCATGTGCCGGGCTCCTCCCGCAGTGACAGTGCCCGCCGAAGAGGTTCCAGCGCCTCTGCAAAATTGATGGCTGCTGCCTCTTCCAGCGGGGTCTTACAATCGTCGATCCGGGTTCTGAGGGCGGGGTCGGCGCCGTACCGAAGCAGCAACCGCACCGCCTTTATATCGCGCAGGCTGACCGCATAGTGCAACACGGTCCAGTCATTCAAGCCGCGCTGATCGATCCGGGCGCCGGCATCCAGCAGTTGCTGCACCAGCGCATACCGGTCACCGCGATCTGTCGACAGGGCTGCGATTAGAGAAGGAAACCCGCTCTCATCGGCGTAGTTTGGATTGGCGCCCATCTTCAACAAACTCTCGATGAACGGCAACGGGCTCCAGTAAATGGCGTATTCGAGGGGATGATCACCAACCGCAAGCTCAAAGGGGTGTCTGCAGTTGGGGAAGTTAACCGGATTCCCCAGCGCTGCGCGCACACCATCCAGATCGCCCGCGCGGTAGGCGCGGTCGAGGATCTGAAAACGCTGATGATGTTCACCTTGGCCGGCCCTCATGCCCGCCGATTATCTGGTGAACCGGTTAACAATTGGCTGCGGTCGGTGGCGAACCGATCAATGACCCCCACACCCCGCGCGGCGGCAGTAATATTCCCAGATACGCCGTGCGCCCAGGGTATTGGGGGCCGACAAATCGGCGGTTTGGGCTAATTCCCCGGGTGACAGATATTTGACGGTTCGGCCCGTCATCATGGCGTTCATCTGGACGCGCGCATTGGCCTGGGCGTAGATCGCGCACGTCACGGCGAACTGCAGCGCCGGCATGGCGACCGACGAGCCATGGCCGCGCATCAGGACCAGCCTGTTGCCGCCCAGCGTGGCGGCCAAATCGCGGCCCTGTTCCATATTGGTCACCAGCATGTCGGTGTCGCCGAACTTGTCGGCGATATCCCACACGGGAACCTCCGGCCCTATCCTGGCGGCCGTGTGAAAGACCGGCCGCAACGGCATGTCGGTCACACCGAAGGGGAGGAGTTCTTCCGAATGATTGTGAACCACCGACATGACATCGGGTCTTGCCTCGAATATCGCGGCATGTATATAGCGTTCTTTATAGACGTCAGGCCCGTTATCCTTGACCGGCTCGCCGTCCAAGCCGAATTCCAGCAGATCTTCCCGTTCCACAAGCTCCGGGCTGCGCGATCGGGCCAGGAAAAACCGTTCCGGCTTGTCGGGATGACGGACGCTGACATGGCCAAAGCCATCGACCACGCCTTCATGGGACAATATCCGGTTTGCCGCCACCAGATCGCCCAGTATGTCATCCAGATTCGTCATTTTCCCGTCTCCTGTTTATCGGTTGGTCCGTTTCCCGCCGGCCCATGATACGGCGGCGCGTCCGATCCGTAACCCTTTGTCCGGATAATTCCAGCCATGACCTGGAAATTGTTTATTTCAGACAGCCGTGGGGATCAGCCTATTCGAACAGCCAGTAATAGCCGTAGGCGACGATGATTGCCGGGATGGCGCTGTAGAGCGTCGCGATAAGGGCCGCCTTGGGGGCCATGGCGATGGCCGGGAACAGCGCGTCCCCGTCATTGCTGATGGCGTTGCCGAGTTCCGCCGAGAACGGGATCAACCCGTTGAGATACATGGCGGCGACCACCACCTGCGGACCGCAGCCGGGGATGAAACCGACAAAGATCGCCATCAGCGGCACCAGCGGCGCCCACACCCGGAACAATTCGGCGAGATCGACGCCCGTGTAGTGGACGCCAAGTTCGTAAATCAGATAGGCGAACACCACCCACACCGTCACGAAGCAGGTATCGCCGACCACCCGCGCCGGCGCGTCGCCCAGCCGGCCCTCGCTGGCCGACGCCCAGCCGACCTGATCGGTTTGATCGATCGTCACTCGGCGGCTCGGTGACACGGTGCCCCACAGCAGCAGCGAGACGATCGCGCCGCCGACCCCGACCCAGGTGATGGTCTCGACCCCCATGAAGGTGCCGAACAGGGCAGCGGTGTCGGCTTGGAAGGCGACGAAGCCGCCGAAGATCAGGCCCGGCAACAGAAAGGCGTACCAGGTCAGACGCCAGGGACGCGACTCCACACGGCGGAAACACGTACCGTTGGACGAATCCTGTCCATCACTCTGATACCGCATGAAGTCGGGTCCGTGAATTGCATCGACGATATAGCCGGAGACCACGCCGACGGTGAACCCGATGGCGAAGATCGACAGGCCGGTCAGCGGCGCCTGCGCCAGCAACAGAAAGGCCGCATCGCCCATGGTGGCGGTCAGCACGGACACCACGGACCCGAAGGAGATACCGCCCCGAATATATTGGGTGATCACCATGATCGCGCCGCCACAGCCGGGCAGGGCGCCAAGGGCAGCCGCGATCGGGACCTGCCAGACGCGATTGCGCGCCAGCAGCGCGGTGGCGTCGATTTTGAACCAGGCCTCCAGCGAATAGAATATCGCCAGCGTCGCGGCGACAAAGACGGTCACCTGCAAAAACGCGTCGGTAAGGCTTTTGGCGATGATGCCGGCCGCGTCCGCCGATGACGCCGCCATGATGGCGAGCGCGGCGAGGACCAAAAGCCGTGCCGGTCCAAAGGCGCTTGCCCAGCGCGCGGTGCCTTCAAGGCTCCGCTTTGCGGCGATGCCGATCGATGTCATCCCGAACTTTCCTCAGACGCCTTTTTTTAAAACGCCTTTTTCGAAGCCCCCTCTTTAAAAGAGGTCTCTTCGCGGACGTCTTTCACCTTTATTCCAGCCGATTAAACCAGAAGTTAGCATAGGCTAACATTAATAGCCTCTCCTAATAGATTGTCAAGCCCGTCACACATGACCATAGTGTCGGACCATGACAGATGCCGGACTCGATAATCGCAAGCCGCCGCCGCCAACCGGCACCGGATCCATATCGGCGCACATGACGCTGGACCGGCAAGTCAGTCATTTCCGCCGTGCCCGGCTGGCCCGCGAGACTGAGCTGGTAGAGGATTATGTGGAGCTGATCGCCGATCTGATCGATGAGGACGGCGAGGCGCGCGCCGTCGATATCGCCAAACGGCTGGGCGTCACCGGGGCCACCGTCAACAAGATGGTGGCGCGGCTAAAACAGATGGAACTTGTCAATACCGAGCCCTACCGATCGGTTTTCCTGACCGACGAAGGCCGCCGGATGGCCGACGCCTCACGCGCCCGGCATCATATCGTGGTTGCCCTGCTGCGCGCCGTCGGCGTGGACGACGCCACCGCCTGGGCCGACGCCGAGGGCATGGAACACCGCTGCAGCCCCGAAACCCTCGCCGCGTTCGAGGCGTTCGTCAAAAAACATGGCGGGTGATTGGCGGAAATTAAAATCATTTCAGCCCTTGCCGCCTGCTTAATTTGTATGGCACACACGCGCCCTGGCCACCGATGTCCGGTCTAAATCTTTTGTGATATTGACGGGCTCTCATCCAATTCAATTATGACTGTCATCCCGGCCTTGAGCCGGGACCCATGAACGGGGAAAACCTGGGTTCCGTTCGGGGCCGGAACGTTAATAGTGTTTGGGCCTTGGCGCGGCTGTCGTCATGAGTAAACTGCATCCATGATTTATTGTCAGGGGCCGGCGCCCGATACAAAAAAACCGAGCTTTGTCGCACCGCCTAAGGCCTGTGACGCCCATTGTCACGTGTTTGGCCCGGCGGCGAAATTTCCGTTCGCCGAGGGGCGCAGCTACACGCCGCCCGATTCCCCGTTCGAGGCCATGCAGGTGCTGCAGAAGACGCTGGGGATCGAGCGCGCGGTGATCGTCCAGGCGACCTGCCACGGGACCGACAACAGCGCGACGCTGGATGCCATCGCGCGGTCGGACGGGCGCTATCGCGGCGTCGCCATTGTCGATGACAGCTTTACCGATGACGATTACAAGCGGCTGGACGAGGGCGGCATGCGCGGTATCCGGTTTTCCTTCGCCCGCCATATCGGCAACGCGCCGGATTTCACCAAGGTCAGGCGCATTGTCGAACGAGTCGCCCCGCTCGGCTGGCATGTGGTCATTTACATGGAAGCCCCCGACATTGTGGAACACGCGCCTGTGCTGGCCGATCTGCCGCTGCCGGTGGTGATCGATCACATGGGCCGGGTCAAGACAAAGGACGGCGTTGGCCAGGAAGCGTTTCAGCTGTTGCTCGGGCTGCTGCGCGATCACGACGATTTCTGGGTCAAGATCTGCGGCGCCGAACGCATTTCATCGGAAGGGGCACCCCATGAGGACGCGGTGCCGTTCGCCCAGGCCTGTATCGCCGCCGCGCCCGACCGTGTGTTGTGGGGCACCGACTGGCCGCATCCCAATATTGAAGGATATATGCCCAACGACGGCGACCTGATGAGCCTGCTGGCGCTGCATGCCCCGGACGAGACGGTCCGTAACCGCATCCTGGTTGACAATCCGGCTCGGCTCTACGGCTTCCCCGGCTGACCGGCCGCATGGCGGCGACAATCAGGGCCTACACCGCCGGGGCGACCAAGGAAGGGCTGGCGTTGTGCGCCGCCAGGTTCGAGGCGGAAACCGGTATCCGCATCGAAGCCCACACCAACCACGGCCACCTGATCGAAGAACAGGTCATTGCCGGGCAGGCGGATGATGACATCGTCCTGTTGCCGACAGCGATGATCGATAACCTCGCCAAGCGCGGGCTCGTGGCGGCAGAACCCCGTGTAACGTTCGGCACCATCAGGATCGGCGCTGCAGTGCGCGACGGGGTGGCCCTGCCTGATGTGTCCACTATGGCGGCCTTCGAACAGAATTTGCTGGCCGCCCAATCCATCGTGCTCACCGAAGCGCCCAGCGGGCGGCATCTCGACCGCGTGATCGCCGAGCTGGGGCTGGCCGACACACTCGCCGACCGCATCACCCGCTATGACATGGGCTACATGGTCAACGACCATCTTGTCGCGAGTACTGCCGAGGACGAAATAGGTTTCGGCGTCGCCACCGAAATCTCAATCTACCGCGACCGCGGTATCACCTATGCCGGTCCGTTGCCTGACGAAATCCAGATGGCGCTCGAATACCAGGCGGCGATGCTGAGCGGGTGCGACAAAATAGATGCCTGTCGCCAGCTCTTTGAATTTCTGGCAACAACGGTCGCCCGCGCCGCATTTGCCGAGACGGGTGTCGAGACATAACGCGGCGGGCGGGTCTCAGACCGGCCCGTCGTGCCAACGCGCCGCCGATTGCGCTGGGCGGAACTGCTGGTATTGTCAGGCAAGACAACACGAGAGGAAAAATGCCCGATATTCATCTGACCATGGGGATCAACGATTACGATCACGCGCGGGATCTGTTCACCGGCGCGGTCAAACCCAAAGGCATCGAACTCACCAGCCTGGTGATGGAGGTGGAGGAAACCTTCAAGCGGTTCCTGCGGGATCAGGAATGGGATGTGTCCGAAATTTCGTTCGCCATGTCGTGCCAGGCGATCTCCCGCGGCAACGCGCCGTTCGTGCTGATCCCGGTGTTCCCATCGCGCCTGTTCCGCCTGTCGGGCGTCTATGTCCGCTCCGACGGATCGGTGACCAAACCGGAAGATCTGCGGGGCAAGAAGGTGGGGCTGCCGCAATGGGCGCAGACCGCGACCACCTATGCGCGGGGCTGGCTGACCGAGACAATCGGCATTCCGCTGACCGAGATCGATTGGTATCAGCTCGGCCCCAACTCACCGGGCCGGCTGGACAATACCCCTGAAAAACCGCCCGAGGGCGTGCGGCTGACCAACCTGCCCGACGGGTCGCTCGCCGATATGCTGGTGGATGGTGCGATCGATGCGCTGATCACCGCCGATCCGCCGCGCCGCATGCTGGCCGGCGATCCGGCGATCACCCGCCTTTATTCAGAATTTGAAACTGTGGAACGGGATTATTTCGCCACGACCGGTATCTTCCCCATCATGCATACGGTGGCGCTCAAGCGGTCGACCTACGAGGCCAATCCGTGGATCGCGCGCAACATGTTCAACGCGTTCGAGGAAGCCAAGAACAATTCGGTGCGCCGCATGCGGGATCTGAATGTTTCGCAGATTGCGCTGCCGTGGATCCAGCAATATGTCGACCGCACCACGACCCAGTTCTTCCCCGATGGCGATTACTGGCCTTTCGGTATCGAGCGCAACCGCACCACCATCGAAGCGTTCCTGCGTTTTTGCTATCAGCAGGGCGTGACCCAGCGCCACCTGACACCGGAAGACATTTTTGCGAAAGAAGCGCTGGAACCCTTCCACCAGCTGCGGGTGTAAGCCTTCCCCGGCGCCCGCGGGTGCAAAAGGATGGTCGATGGGACGGGCAAAACCCGTCTAAAAGTCGGAGACCTTCACTCTGCTCTGGCGGCCAAATTTCTCGAACGCGTTGTAGGACTGAGGTCCGCTTTAGTGCGAGAAGCGGAACTCATTTTCACCTCGGCACACTTCTGGGTTTGAATGCCTCTAAGCTGAAATGGTCTGAGTTCATGCCTAAACGAATTTTAAGGTGCCGGGGAAATTATAATACAGGGAATGATATTTTTATCCTCGATACCGAAATTTATAAACCTTTTGAGTTCCCTAGCCCGAATTATTCACGGTGCGGCGTTTAATGGTTGGTGAGCATGGATTAACCTGTTGAGATT
>JAQBTY010000208.1 GCA_027624735.1 Pseudomonadota bacterium
TGGATAGGGGACTTTCACCCCCAAGCTATCAAACATGCTGGGCACACGACTAAACCGCTCTCGCGGTAATTTGCGGCGGCAGTCGTTTCTGCCTGTCTGGTAACAGGCGGGTCCTGTCTTGAGGATGTGGGGTGTTGAACCTCACCCCCAGACAGGAGACTCCGATGACAGATCAATCTATCAGCCCTTTACGCCGTCGCATGATCGAGGACATGACGATCCGCAAGCTGGCGCCGACGACCCAGGCATCCTACATCCGCGCGGTCAGGAACTTCACGGCCTTTCTTGGCCGCTCGCCGGACCGGGCGACGGCGGAGGATCTCAGGCGCTACCAGCTGCAACTGGCCTCGAGCGGCGTTTCTGGTCCTGGCATCAACGCCACGGTGACGGCGTTGCGTTTTTTCTTCACCGTCACGCTGGGCCGGGGCGCGGTCACCGAAAAGCTGACGAGCGTGCGCGAGCCACGCACCTTGCCGGTGGTGCTGAGCCCCGAGGAGGTCGCCCGTCTTCTCGACGCGGCGCCGGGGCTCAAGTACAAGGCGGCACTCAGCGTGGCCTACGGCGCCGGTCTCCGCGCATCCGAGGTGATCTCGCTCAAGATCGCCGACATCGACAGCGACCGCATGGTCATCCGGGTGGAACAAGGCAAGGGGCGCAAGGACCGTTACGTGATGCTGTCCGAGCAGCTTCTTCACCTCCTGCGGAGTTGGTGGAGTGAAGCACGGCCCCAGGGCTGGCTGTTCCCCGGCCAGAACCCGGTCAATCCCCTGACCACGCGCCAGCTCAATCGCGCCTGTCATGCGGCGGCCGAGGCGGCCGGTATCGACAAGCGGGTCTCGCTGCACACGCTCAGGCACAGCTTCGCCACGCATCTGCTGGAACAGAAGGTCGATGTCCGGGTAATCCAGCTGCTCTTGGGACACAAGAAGCTGGAGACCACCGCGCTCTATGCCCAGGTCGCCACCCGCACCCTCCGCCAGGTCAAGAGCCCACTCGATCATCTGGTGAGGAGACCGCCGGCGTAGGTGTCTCGCTCGGCGCTGGAGGTCGCGGATATTTTCCGCGCCTGCGGTGATGTCTGGCGGACCGCCAACGCGGGTCATATTAGCTTCGGGGCGCTCAAGGTCATGTCAGCCATCGAGCGCTGCCGCACCGCCGCCCTTGGCGGCCATGTGGAACGCTGCCAGGACTGCGCCCATGAGCACATCGCCTATAACTCATGCCGTAACCGCCATTGCCCCAAGTGCCAGGGGGCGGCCGCCAGGGACTGGCTTGCCGCCCGCCAGGACGAGCTCCTGCCGGTGCCGTACTATCATGTCGTGTTCACCGTCCCCGCGCCGATCGCCGACATCGCGTATCACAACAAGGCGGTGATCTATGACATCCTGTTCAAGGCCGCCAGCGAGACCCTCCTGACCATTGCCGCCGATCCCAGGCATCTCGGCGCCCGCGTCGGGATGACCGCCGTCTTGCACACCTGGGGATCGGCGCTTACCCACCACCCCCATGTTCACATGATCGTGCCCGGTGGCAGGATCTCCCTCGAGGGCGAGCATTGGGTGTCTTGCCGGCCGGGCTTCTTCCTGCCCGTCCGCGTGCTGTCGCGCCTGTTCCGCCGGCTGTTCCTTGAGCGGCTCGCAGCCGCCCACCAGGCCGGGCGGTTGAAGTTCTTCAAAGACCTGGCATCCCTGGAAGACCGCGATGCCTTCGGTGCCCACCTCGCGCCGTTGCGCAGGGCCGAATGGGTCGTCTACGCCAAGAGGCCGTTCGGCGGACCCGAAGCCGTCCTCGCCTATCTCGCCCGCTATACCCACCGGATCGCCATCTCAAACAGCCGGCTCGTCGCCTTCGATGACGCCAATGTCACCTTCAGATGGAAGGATTATCGGACAAAGGGGCGCGAGCGATACAAAACCATGACGCTCGCCACCCCCGAGTTCATCCGGCGGTTCCTCATCCATGTCCTGCCATCGGGGTTCCACCGTATCCGGCATTACGGGCTGCTCGCCAACGGTGGGCGTGTCCGCAATATCGCCCGCGCCCGTGAGCTCCTCGCCATACCCGTCTCTGAGCCCGATGACGATCAAGCCGGAGAAGCCACCGAACCAACACCCCCGGCACGGCCGTGCCCCTGCTGTGGCGGACGCATGATCGTCATCGAGACCTTCGAGCGCGGACACCAGCCCCGCGCGCCACCATATGACCCAAGCCGGATCGCATCATGAGTCCGGTACCGACACGAATAAATCAAAACAACCGACGCCCGCGACACGCGATAGGCAACGGGGACGCTCGGCTCGCCGCCGGATCAGCCCGACTTATTGAGCACAAAACCAACGTCGTAATTACCGAAAAGCCCCCTCCGTCAGCCGGCGCAGACCGTCCTGAACACCTGGCACCGATATCCAGAGGGGACAACACCCACTACCGCCATAGCTGCCGGCAACACTATCCCCATAGCGCGCACAACCACCGAGCATAACCGGCCCACGGTTTCCTCCCTTGAGCTTTCTTGGACGCCTGACGACCGAAAAAACGGCGCAACCCAGCAACGTCAGGCATCCAAGAAACCTATACAATCTCGGAAGTCTGCCGATACAATATTGAGTTCCGCTTCGTGCGCAAAAGCGGAACTCAGGCCTACAACGCCTTCGAGAAATACTGCTGTCAAAGCAGAGAATATCCTCTGAGTTTTGGATGGGGTTTTGACGCGCTCCACATACGACGGTTTTTGACGCACCGGAACGGAGCCACCCTATTCCGGCTCCAGCGGCGTGGTGAGCGCCATGCCCTCGACGACGATACCGGCCGGGCGCTGGCCGGGTTTTAGGCCGACATAGCGCTCCAGAATGTCATCGACCAGCGGCCGGCCGCCCGGCGTCGCCAGCCACAGGCGCAACAGATGCCGCTTGCGTTCGGGCTCGGGCCAATCCTGATAGATCGTCCGCCCGTGGGCGGTCACGTGATTGTGCAGGAACTGAATGTCGCCGGGTTCGAACGCCATATCGCAGCGGAGTTCCTCGGCAACCACATCCAGCAGCTCGAGCGCCTCGATCTGGGCCTCGGTGAAACGCGGCAGTTCCGCGAAGCGCTGCGCCGAGCGGACGTAGAAATTATGCCAGTTGGTGGAAAAATAACCCTTCGCGAAACAGAAAACCGGCATCTGGAACCACGGTTCCTTGCCGGGCGGAATTTCCTCGCGCCGGTCGATATACCAGGGCTTGATTAATTCCGCCGCCAGATCGGGTCTGCGGCGCAGGATTTCGTTATAAACTGCGACCGTGCTGACGATTTTGCTGAGTCCGCCCGTCTTGGCCTTGCGCAGACACAGCAGCGCCACCACGTCGCAGGAATCCGAGTGGTAGCCAAGATCCGCGCTGGTATGGTAGGCGCGATAAGCGGGGTTCTCGCGTGACGGTCCGACCAGGTCATACACATGGCCGAGCAGGTGACCGTTGCGGTTCTGCGATACCGGCGTCCCTACCCGGAGCCCGATGCCCCAATAGGCTATGGCGGATTGTTCGATGGTATAGCGATCGACCGGCACGCCCCGCAGAACGCCTAAACCGCGTCCCTCCATCAGCTGGTCCTTCAGCCGGGCGAGTTTCGGGTCCAGGGTGGGCAGCGGGAAATCGGCCAGCGCGATGTCCTTGATCTGAAGACCCCGGGCCTCCACGCCGGCGACGGCATCATCCAGCTCGGCGATTTCATCGGCCGTCAGGACAAATTTCCAGTCATCGCTGGCGGCAAGGTCCGCGCCGGTCCATTCCGCGGGATCGACCACAGGTTTCAGGGGCTCGGCCGGCAGTCGGGCCGGCAACACATCCCGGACAGAATCTTTCAGCATGGCAAGGCACTCCTTTTGGAACAGTGCGAAGAACTCAAATGCTACGGCATTTTGATTTTACGGGCCACGCAATTCCGGTTCCTTGATTCAGATCAAGTCGCGTCCCCCGGCCTATTCCGGAATTAGATCGTGACGATCACCGTTATGGTGAAAAAAGGTGACGGTCTTCATCGCCCCCGGCGCTGGCGGGTGACGCGCCAATTCTTCGACCATTTCCAGAACGCGGGTGGTGATAAGGGGGAGCTCCAGCTTATCGGTTTCCTTGATCGGCACATAGGTGAGATCGAGCAGTTCCCCGTCCCCGCCAAGTTCGCCCATCACATGCCGGTGATCGACCATGAAGAACCGCGCGTTGAACCGCATGGGACGCCACGGTGGCGTTATGGCGCGCGCCACATAGGTGAGATTTTCGAAACAGGGCGCCATGCCGGTGTCGAAGAAGGCTTGCCAGTTGGCGGGCGCCGGACGGTGCGGCTCGGGATCGGGTTTGCCGATGACGAGGCCGGCTTCCTCGAACGTCTCGCGAATGGCTGCGGCGGCGATAGCGCGCGCCCGCGCGGGGGTCGCCTTCCGCGTCAGGAGTTCCGCGACGTCCTCTCTGATCGGCGTCGCGTACCGCACGCGGCTGTCCTGGGGATCCACCCGCCCGCCGGGGAAAACATATCGCTCCGGCAGAAACTTGTGCTTGCGATGGCGCTTTCCCATCAGGACTTCCACCTTGTTCCGGCGCTGGCGGTAAATGATCAGCGTCGCCGCATCCTTTGGCCGAACGGCCTTGCTTCCCGGCTTTTTTACCGATTCCTCTACAACAGCCATCGTTTCTCCTTCACTATCGACAGGGGGCAAATTGCCTGCCGCGGCGGCCCGTGTAAACCCATCAGGCCCCTTCCGCCGCTATAGAGCCCTATCAGACGACGGACCAATCGTCGGTGCGCCTCAACGTGGCCGACCGCAAAGCGGAAATGTCAGCCGATCCGGTACAAAAGGCGGCGATACGAAGCTCTTCGACAAAGGCCGCCATGCGTTCGCGAACCGCTTTCGCCGTATCGGTTGCCGATCCGAGCACGGGGGCCGCCGCCCCACATAAACTGGCGCCCAGGCGCAGCGCCTTGGCCACGTCAATCCCGTCCCGCAGCCCGCCACTGGCGAATATTGGCAGATCGGGGACCGCCTGGCGCGCTTCCATCAGGGCCAGGGCGGTCGGTATGCCCCATCCCGCGAAGCTGTGCGCCACCCGGCGGACAAACGGATCCGATTGGCGGTGCGCTTCGACCTCGCTCCAGCTCGTGCCGCCGGCGCCGGCAATATCGACAGCCGCGACGCCGATATCCGCCAGCCTGCGGACAAGGGAAGCGGACATGCCATTGCCAACTTCCTTCACGACGACAGGAACGGGAACCGCCGGTATGAGCGCCTCGATTTTTCCGAGAAGACCGCGCCAGTCACGGTCGCCCTCCGCCTGCACCGCTTCCTGCAGCGCATTGAGATGCAGGAAAACCGCGTCCGCTTCGATCATATCGACCGCGCGGCGAACTTCGTCCTCCCCATAGCCATAATTGAGCTGAACCGCACCCACATTGGCGAACAGGAGAATATCGGGCGCGACCGCGCGTACGCGGTAGGTATCCGCCAGTTCGCCCCGCTCCAGCGCGGCGCGCTGCGATCCCAGCCCCATGGCGATGCCGAGAGACTGCGCCGCTTCCGCCAGGTGAAGATTGATGTCCCGCGCTTTCGCCGCCCCGCCCGTCATGCTGGAAATCAGCAACGGCGCGGCCAGGCGTTTCCCGAACAGCTCGCATGACAGATCGATATCATCAAGCGACAGGTCAGGTAGCGCCGTGTGCTCGAAGAAGAACCGGTCGAATCCGGTGGTAACCCCTTTGGCCCCCACATCCGATGACAGAACCGTCTCTATATGTTCGCGTTTGCGATTTTCCGTGACGGCCTTGTCGACCATGCAGCACCTGTACCGTTTCCATTACAGCCTAAAATAGCGTCATCGCCCGCACAGGCAAATCATTCGCGTCAAGGATCTGATTGTCGCGTCGCGCCGTTAACATATCCGAGTCGGTGGATTTTACAATTTTCCTCGAATTTTAGCTAAATCGCCCAAATACCGTCGGCGGATTTTACAGTTTGCCTGTATTCAAAGGGGGCGCTTCTGCTAAATAATTGAAAAACAACGAATTAACCCGACTGGCATGCAGCTTGCACCCTGTAGACCGGATGACATCAATGGCGATCGGCAGCGCCAAAGATCCTGAAATCAGGGCAAGAAATTAATGCCGACAGGGAGACTAAAATGAAAGCCAAAATCCTAGCCGCCCCGATGGGCGGAATTTCGGCGACCGCGGGATCGATCCTTCTAATCGGGACATTTTTATATCTGTTTCTGGGCGCGGCGCCGGTTACGGGCGTTACCCAGCTGCACGCAACCTTCGGGCTAGTGGAGCTAATTTCGCTCGACAGCTTCTTCGCCCTGGGCCATATGGCGGTGTACGGCGTGTTGACGCTTGGCCTGTGCGCCATATTCAAATCCGCCGACAGACGGCCGGCGATCGCCGCGACGCTCACCGGCGTCGGTGTTGGGATTGAAGTCCTCCAGGAAGAATTCTTCGGACGTCAGTTTCAGCTCGGCGACATGGCGGCCAATGTGACCGGCATAGCGACCGCCATGGCATTCCTGTCAATAATCGCGTGGCGCGGCAGACGGCGCCGAAACCAGTTCTAGATATTAAAAAAGGCGCCTCGTTGCCAGGGCGCCTTTTTCGTTACGAGCAAGACGAAGGTTTGTGCGATTGCCCTATTTCAGGAGCAAACTTCTCAACTTGTTATAGGTTTCCGCGGGCATGTTCTCCTTCGCCGCGTCCCAGGTCGCCCCATAGGCCATGGCGAGATACGCCTTAGCCGCTGTTCCGGTCAGATCGACGGGTTTAACACCGGCGGCGAAGACTTTTTCATTGTCGGCTTTGACGAGCGCCCGCAACGTCCCGATGCTTGCCTTTTCGTATGCGAGACTGGCGGTCGCCAGAACGTCACGTTCCTTCTGCGTCAGTTTATTATAGGCATCCATATTCATGACGATGGTCGACGTCGTACGCCACCATCCCGGCCCAACCCGATACTTGATGAATTTGGACCAGCCATAGCTCGCGACGCCGCCCTCGGGCCACGCCAGCCCTTTAACCAGACCGCGTTCCAGCGAGGTATAGACGTCGCCCGGCGAAACGTTGATGGGAACCGCCCCCATGGCCTTCAACATGGGATTATAACCGGCCGTGGACCGCATCTTGAAGCCTTTGAGATTGAGGCCCGTCTTGTCGTTGACCAGCGGCTTGTAGTCTTCCGACAGATAGACATGAAACTCGGTGGCGCCCTCCATGCCATGGGCCAGAAGCTTGCCGTTCAGGCCTTTCGCCCAGCACTCCTGCAACACCTCCCAGCCGCCGTTTTTGCGCAGCATCTCCTGCCCGACGTTCGACAATCCGATAACCCGCGCGCAGGGAACCAGCCCCGCGTAGTAGACGCTGGGACCAAACATAATGTCGATGATCCCGCGTTTCAGGGCGGCGCCCTGTTTACGATTTGGGATAACTTCCGGACCGCCCTTGTAATTCAGGGTGATGCCATTGTCGGCTTTGTTTACCGGCTCATGAAAATCCTTGAAATAGGTCACTGACTGGTCGTGGCCTTTATGCAAGCTTGTGGTGACCGTCAGCGTCTTCGCCTGAACCGCCGTGATGGACAGAACCGCAAGACCCGAAATTCCCAAGGCCACACCAATTCCACTTGAAATACGCATAATAAGTTTTCCCTCTTTTCCTGTTCTCTTACTTTTTATTCAAAATGAAATGCGTCATCGCGCCGTCAAAGACAGCGCCTAAAAGACTATGTGTGTCACGGACTCCGGTCAAGGCGTGGATGAAAAGAAAGCCTACTCCCACTCAATAGAAATATCAGAAATTAATCAATAAAATCAATTACTTAAAT
>JAQBTY010000209.1 GCA_027624735.1 Pseudomonadota bacterium
AGCTTCAGCCAGTTCCATCATCGAAAAGGTCAACCGTGGGAAACAAGCGTTGGAATCGCAACACTAGCTCACCAGTCGCAGGCCCCACCGACATTGAGAGGCCGTTTATAGAGCGTTTAGTAAAAGGGATTCTTGGACGTTAGATACAAGCTATCCGTCGATTCTGTATCCAGCACAAAGATTTCTGGTACCGTCGTCGGAGCGTTCGCACGACGTCTTTCCGCACGTTTGTCAGCAGGGTAACCTGCTCTTTCCGCGTCTTGGACCCCGGGTGTAGACTGCTGAAAAAGCACGCGGCAGTCAGGGAAAGAGTACGCATCAATGATCGACATCCCCGTTCTTATCGTCGGCGGCGGGCCGGTGGGGCTGGCCATGGCCATCGAGCTTGGATGGCGCGGGATCGACTGTCTTCTGGTGGAACAGGGCAACGGCAGCACCGATTTCCCGCGGGCCAATACCATCGATCTGCGGTCCATGGAATTCTGCCGGCGCTGGGGCATCGCCGATGCAGTGCGCGACGCCGGCCTTCCCCCTGATTTTCCGCACACCGCCCTCTACGCAACCAGTCTCGCGGGGTACGAGATCGCCCGGTTCGAGCGCGGATCGCATGGCGGCACAGGCGGATCGGCCATAAGCCCGGAACGGCCGCAGCGCTGCAATCAGCTTTTTTTCGACCCCGTGCTGCGCGCCCATGCGGACGCGATGGAGGGCGTGACCTTGCGCCACTCAAACCGGTTTGAGTCCTTCACCCAGGACAGCGATGGCGTCACGGCCACGGTGCGTGACCTTACCACCGACACAGAGCAAACCATCCCGGCAACATACCTCATCGCGTGCTGCGGCGGCCGCAGTCCTATCCGTAAATCGCTTGGCATCGAGCTCGGTGACGAGGGCGTGCTGGGCTATCCGGTCAGCGTGTTTTTCAAGACCGAGGCGCTGTGGGCCAGACACGACAAGGGCAAGACGGCGCTTAATTTTTTGCTCGATCCCGGCGGCGTCTGGGCGACCCTGATCCCGCTGGACGGGAAAGAGCTATGGCGCATCACCCTGCATGGATCCAAAACCTATACGGATCCGGCGACAAACGACGCCCATGACATCATCCGCCGGGTGGTGGGCGCGGATTTCGAGTATGAGCTGTTGTCGGTTGGCAACTGGACGCGGCGCGAGATGGTCGCACCACAGTATCGCTACGGGCGCGTCTTCCTGGCCGGCGACAGCGCCCATCAGAACACCCCCACCGGCGGTTACGGCATGAATACCGGGCTTGGCGACGCGGTCGATCTGGGGTGGAAGATCGCCGCCATGGTGGATGGTTGGGGCGGCGAAGCGTTGCTGGATTCCTATGAAGCCGACCGGCGGCCGGTGGCCGAGCGCAATGTCGCCGAGGCGACGGCGAACTTCAAACGACGGTCCTATGCGACGTCCGACGCGCTGTGCGACGCCACGCCGGACGGCGAGGAAATCCGCCGCACCCTCAGCGCCAAGATCATCGACGACAATACGCGGCAGCATCGCGGACAGGGTATCGCGTTAGGCCACATATACGAAAATTCCCCTATCTGCGTTGCCGATGGCGCTACGCCACCGGCCGATACGGTCGCCGATTACGTGCCGTCGAGCCGCCCTGGCGCGCGCGCGCCGCACGCCGCGCTGCCGGATGGCATATCCATCCTCGATCTTTTCGGCCACGGGTTTGTCCTCCTGCGGCTGGGCGGCACCGTCATCGATACGGCGCCGCTCGGCGCCGCCGCGGACCGTTGCGGTGTGCCGCTCACCGTTACGACATTGAACGATTCCTCCATTGCAAAACTTTACGAATTTCCGCTGGTTCTGGTACGACCGGACGGTCACGTCGCCTGGCGCGGGCATACAATGCCGGACGACCCGCCTGCGGTGATGGACAGGGTTCGGGGCGCAACCTGACCGGCCCGTTATTTGATGCCCAGCCGGTCCAGTTCCGCGGCGACACGCTTCTGCACCCGTGACGCCCACAGCCAGACCAGCAGACACACCACGCCGCCGGCGCCGATGGGGATGCGCAGCCCGAACCATTCCGACAGCGCCCCCATGACCAGCGACCCAACCGCGGCGCAACCGATCCAGGTCACGCCGTAGAGCGCCAGTACCCGGCCGCGCATGTTTTCTTCGGCAACCGACTGGACCATGGTCTGTATGCAGGTCGCATAGAGCGAATATTGAAAGCCGATGGCCGCCATGCACAGAACCGCCACCTCGAACCGGTCGGTACAGGCAAACAGGATCAGGACCAGTACGCCGCTCAGCAAGGTGTTCGTCGTAATTTGCGGCAACCCGTCTATTTTACCCCGTTGGGCGATCCAGAACCCCGATGCCATGGCGCCGATTCCCATCGCCGACAGCAGCCAGGCGAGCCCATCCGGGCCGCGCCCGAAAACACCCTCGGCGATGCCGGGCAGCAACTCCACCACCGGCCGGGTCAGGAATGACGCACAAGCGAGAATCGCCAGCAGGGGACCGATGACGGGATGACGAAACACGTGCCGGTAACCCGCCGCGATGTCGCCTTTCATGCCGAGCTTCGACGGCGTGCGCACGGGCTGTGGCGGCAGGCGCAAGACCCAGAAAGACAGCAGGAACCAGCTATACAGGAACGTGTTAGCCAGAAAGATGATATTGGCGTCGGCGAATTTGAGGACAATGCCGGCTATCGCGGGCCCGATAAACCGCGCGCTGTTCCACGAGAATCCGTTGATCGCTATGGCCGCCGTCAAATCCGCCCGTGAAACGAGAGAGGAAATGATCACGCTCCGTACCGGCTGGAACAGGGCGTGATCGATGCCGGTCAAAAACGCAAACAGCAGAAGCAGATTAATGTTGAGGAGACCGGCGTAGGCGAGCGTGGCCAGGGTCGCGGTGACGATGACATTCATCGACATGATGAGTTTGGCCAGGGTCAGCCTGTCGAAGCGATCCGTGATGTAACCGGACACCGGACTCAGGAGAATAATGGGAATCAGATCGACGAACCCGAGCAACCCCAGCATGAACGGGGATTCCGTCATCTGCCAGGCCAGCACGCCAAGCGCCATCCGCTGCGCCCACACACCGATCTGCGATGGGAAATTGCCCGACGCGAAAATGACGAAGTTTCTGTGCGAAAAAACGCGTCTCAAACCGCCTCGGCGCTGCGCCTGATCTGTCACTGACTGAATTACCTTCGGGTGAGCTTTGAATATTGCCGCGCTATGATATTATGCCTTGCGGCGGCATTTGTCGTCTGACGTTCGATAGTCTGTTTGATCGGAAATCAAGGAAGATGGCTGATAACGAATCCAGTTTGCCAGGAAACGGCGCGACGCCGGATACTTTGTCAAACGATCTCCAGGACGCCGCGATCCCCGCCGAAGCCCGTGAACAGATCATACAGCTTTTGAAGGAAATCGCCTCTTTGCGCGCGGAAATCGAGGCCAACAACGCGCGCATCGCCGAGCTGGAGGATCTGGCCGACCGCGACCCGCTTACACCGGTGGTCAACCGCCGGGCGTTTGTTCGCGAACTGGACCGCGCAAAGGCCTATGGCGATCGCTACGGCGGTGGCGCCAGCCTGATCTATCTCGATCTCGACGACATGAAGGCGATCAACGACCGTCATGGCCATGGTACCGGTGACAAGGCCCTGGTCGCCGTCGCCGAGGCGCTGGTCGCCAATGTGCGGTCGTCGGATCTGGTGGGCCGCCTGGGCGGTGACGAGTTCGGCATTATACTGGCGCGGGCCGATCAGACCGCGGCGCAGGAAAAAGTCCGCCGGCTGATGGATATCATCGATGACATCGAAATCAAATCGGGAAACGAAATTATCCCTCTTTCGGTGTCATACGGCGTCATAGAGCTGCGGTCGCAACCGACTGCCGAGGCGGCCCTGGCGGCGGCCGATCGCGCCATGTACGCGCGCAAACAACTGAAGAATTCAAGCGCCGGATAAGCCGTTACCCGATCCGATCGCGCAGAAACGCGAGGCTGCGCTGACGCGCCTGCGCCGCCGCCGCCGCATGGTAGCGCACCGTCCGGGTTGAATTGTCGAAACCATGCTGCGCACCGGAATATATGTTCCAATGGACCGCCGGGTGTTTTTCCTGAAACGACGCCACATGGGCGGGCGGCACGGCGGTATCCAGATCGCCCACATGGCAGATAACCGGGCATTTCGGCTGCTCGTCCGGGTAATCGCACATGTTCGAACCGTAATAGGCGATCCCCGCGTCGAGATCGCACCGGCAGGCGGCGAGCCAGGTCACCGTGCCGCCGAAACAGAACCCCATGATCGCGACCTTGCCGGCCGGGCGCACGCGTTCCATCGCGGCCGTCACGTCGAGCATGGTCTGGTCATGATCGATAATGGCCGATAGTTCCTTGCCGCGCCGGCTGCCCACATCGTCATAGGGGTTCGTCAGGTCGGGTTCGAACCGGTCAAACAGACGCGGCGCGATAGTAAGATATCCTTCCGCCGCGAAATCGTCGCAGACGCCCTTGAGGTAATCGTTGACCCCATACATTTCCATGCCGACGATCAACCCGCCACGGGGCTTGCCCTCGGGCGTCGCGAGCCAGGCGCCGAATTCATGCCCGTCGGATGCCGTCAGACCAATCACTTCTCCCATTTTGACCACTCCTGTTTATGTGCCGCCTGGCCTAAGATATAAATTCCATCAGGCCAAGTCTTTATCGAAAGCGGCGTGTCAACCGAACGCCGGCGATTCCGAGCGCGAGCGCGACAACGCCAGACGAAATCATCAGGACGACCAGCAGCGTAACGGTGCCGGCTTGCGCCAGCGTGACGAGCTGCGTCATCGCGGCAACGACGGCGAGATACAGAAACACCACAATGCCCGACGCCGTCCCGGTCAGGGTGTCCTCGACGGCTATGGCCGCGGCTTGCGCATGGGGGTTGGAAAATCCCTGCCCGAACGAAAGGATGAGCGAGGGAATAAAAAGCGACAGGGGCGTTATGCCGAACACAACGATCAGTCCGAGCAAGCTGAGGGAGCCCAGCAGGGAAACGACCGATCCGAATATGATCTGCGCGGAACCGCTAAACCGGCCGCTCAGCCTGCCCGCCAGAAGAGTGCCGGCCATATAGCCGATCGGACCGAGCATGAAATAAATCCCGAACTCGGTGGCCGGCCGGCCCAGCGTTTCGACCATCAGATAAACCGCCGCTGCATTCAGCGCGAAAAAGGCCCCCGACGCGATGGCCTGGTTCAGGGCAAAGCACCAAAAACGCGAATTGCTCATCAGCCGCCAGTAGCCGCGCATGACAGGGGCGGGCGGATAAAGATCGGCCGGTTTTGTCTCGCCAATCAGGGTGATGGCGACGGTGATCGCGACAACGCCAAACACCGCCGGCACGGCGAGATTGGCCTGCCAGCCGAAATAATCCGTCAGCAGACCGCCGAGCGGCGGCCCGATCATGGGCCCGAGCACCAGGGCCGCGGTCAGATAGGCGATCATCTGGCCAAGACGATCAGGGCCGTAAATGTCCCGCGCCACGGCCCGCGCCAGCACCATGCCGCACGCAGCCCCCGCGCCCTGTACCATGCGTCCCGCGATCAGGACCTGAATCGACGGCGCGAGGGCCGATAGGGCGGCGCCGACCGTAAACAACCCGATGCCGCCGATCATCACCGGCAACCGCCCGTACCTGTCGGACAGCGTGCCGTAGACCGGGGTCGCCAGCGCCATGCTCAGAATGGCGAGGCTGAAGGCGAGCTGGGCCTCGCCCGCCTCCACACCGAAGGCCTGCCGGACAAACGGCAGGACCGGGATAAACAAATGAATGGAGAGCGGCCCGAGAAATGCCACCAGCACCAGCGCCACGAACAGGGCGCCGCCGGGTGGCCGGGCCGTCTTTTCCTGTGACGCCAAGTCGGAAATATCCTGTTTGAAACTGCACCGCCCTGGATTGGTAGCACTTCGCCCCCGTCAATTCACCGTGACGCCGCAACAAAATGAGGCAAAGATGTGCGCCACGCCGAAAGAAAGAGAGTTAAGCGATGGCCCAATTGCCGGTATCTGTATGCTTCTGGAATTATGACCGTACCATGCCCATGGCGGACGGAAAGGTGGCGATCGAAGGCTGCGACGCGACCTTTCATATCCGCCGCCCCGAAGACGCGTTCCACCGCGCCTTCTACCATGCCGAATATGACATCACCGAACTGTCGTTCAGCCGGTTCATGGCGCGCTATGCGGAAGACGATGTCGCCTACGACGTGGTACCGGTATTTCCGTCGCGCGCCTTTCGCCATGGCGCCCTGTTCGTCCGCTCCGATCGGGGCATCGACACGCCTGAAGATTTAAAGGGCAAGACGCTCGGGCTGCTGGATTTCGAGATGACCGCCGCCCTGGTTGCCCGCGGCATGCTCATGGACGATTACAATGTCGCCCCGCGGGATATAAACTGGGTGGTCGGGCCGGTCGAAGACGACGGCGGTCATATCCCGCAAGGCGCCAGCAAATCGACGGCCCCTGGCGTCGAGATCAGTGTTGCCCCGGAGGGGCGCTCGCTCAACGCCCTGCTGGCGGACGGCCAAATCGACGGGATCGTCGGGCTTTATGAACCGTCCTGCATGGCTGAAGGCGCGCCGGTCAAACGGCTGTTTGCGGACTGGCGCGGTACCGAGCAGGATTATTTTCGCCGCACCGGCATTTTCCCGATCATGCATACGGTGGCCATTCGAAAAACCCTGCTGGCCGAGAATCCGTGGGTGGCGCGCGCGGTCTATAAGGCGTTCTGCGACGCCAAGGACATCGCCATCGCCGAGCTGCAGGTGCCGCAGGCCTGCAAGGTTACGCTGCCCTGGGTGGTCGCTGAATATGCGGCAACGGCGGAGATTATGGGTGGCGACGTCTGGCCCTACGGCTTCGCCGCCAACCGCACCGTGATCGACGCCATGATCCGCTGGTCCCTGAATGACGGTCTGCTGGCGCGCCCGCTGACCGCGGAAGAAATGTTCGTGCCGGATTTGTTGGAGACTTAGGGTCTCGAGTGTGAAAGGCCATGTCTGATTATCATCCGGGAACGGAGGTTATTTTGGCACCCACCTGAGTCCAGCTTTAGCCAGAATCAGAACTGTTGCAAATTTCCCACTCGAAGGTGGACCATCGGCTGCTGAATTCAGCGTGATCCACCAGTTTCCTCTGTGACGTCTAGCGGCCCGACGTTTCGCGCGCCCTCGTCGTAGCGCACAAAATAAAGTTTCATGCCTTTGGTTTGAGCAAGTGAACGCAGGATGCAGCCAGCGGTGTCCTTGTCGCTCTTGCCTGAACAATCGCTATATCGTTGACTTAACAAAATCTGTTGAGCAACGCGATTCGGAAAATCCTGCTGCCGCCATGATTCAAAAAAATTGTAACCCGAAAAATAGAACAGATACAAATAGGCGAAATTTCTCAAATCTTCTATCGAAGAATCCAAAGATGATTCAAAACCATCAGAAGTATTATCTGGGCAAAACTCAATCGTGAATTTACCATTTTTCTTTTCAACAATGCTGTTGTCGTAATCAAACATAATAGTATTAGAAAATTTGATTAGAATTTGTTTCAATGGATTAGCCGAAAGATCGGAAGACCATGCAACGGGAATCGGCCAAACTCGTACCATCAGTATAGCGAAACAAAACACAATTGTGACCGAGCGACATCGAGTTTCTACCATTGTGATCAATCTGCTCAACGGAACGTGTCAACGATAATGAGACAGCCGGTTTGAGAATTTAAGCTTGGGCATTCCCCGTTGTTGA
>JAQBTY010000210.1 GCA_027624735.1 Pseudomonadota bacterium
CGCCCGCGATGGCGCCCCGCATAGAGACGCCGCCGCGCAGCTGGATCAGCCTGTCGCGCTCCGCATCCGGGATTGCCTGCTGCTCGATGGCATAGATGCGTCGCTCCGCCCGGAACAGGAAGTACTGGTTGGCGAAGACGGTATAGAGAATATAGAGCAGGAAACTGACAAGGCTCAGATAGGGGCTGATCAGGGCCAGCACCGCCGGAACCAGCAGCAGCACGGCGCCTTCGACATCGAGCCGGCGGTAAAACAGCCAGACCGGTCCCAGCAGGAAGGCCGGCCAGTTCCAGCCGATGACATGGCCGGTCTCTTCATAGTCGCGGTAAAGGGAATCGTATTTTTCGGCGCTTTTTTCACCGACATAGAGATGCATCAGGGCGAACTCGTCGCGCTCGACCGCATTGGCGGGGGCATTGTCCCCCGCTGCCGCATCTGTCTGTTCCGGCGTCTCGTCTGCGGTTGTTTCGGTCACGCTCAGGCTCTCTCGACCATTGCAGCCCAGTATAGCACGGGCGCGATTGATGGGCTAAAATTACCGGGTAGGTGCGAAGCGAAGGAAAAAACATGTCGGCGGCAAAGTCATCCACGCTCAGCAAGTCGGGAACCGGCGAAACCGGTGCCTTCAATATTGAAAAGCTCAGCCCGCATATCGGTGCGGCGATCACCGGTATCGATCTGACGCAGGAGATCGACGCGGCGACAGCGGCGGCGCTGTATCAGGCCTGGCTGGATAATATCGTCCTGCTGTTCCGCGGCCAGACCCTGAGCCAGGAAGACCAGATCCGTGTTACCAAGATATTCGGTCCGCATGGCGAGATCGCGCGGCCGCCGAAATATTTCCCCAAGGGCTATTCGACAATCCTGCCCAACATCATGCTGATTTCGAACATAAGGGAAAATGGCGAGCCGATTGGCGCGCTGCCCGATGGCGAGATGATGTTCCATCACGACATGCTGCATGCCGAGCTGCCGGACAAGGGAACGCTGCTCTATTCGGTGGAGATCCCCTCAACAGGCGGGCATACGCTGTTTGCCAGCGGTTATGCCGCCTATGAAACCTTGCCGGACGACATCCGTGCGCCGCTCGAAGGTAAATCGGCGTTCCATCATTATAATTACGGCTCGACCCAGAAGGGCGATGATCGCGGCATCGAGGCCTTTGCCGAATCGCGCCACCCGTTGTTCCGCACCCATGAGGAAACCGGCCGCAAGGCGGTCTATGTCAACCGGCTGATGACCGAACGGGTGGAAGATATGGACCCGTCCGAAAGCGACCGCCTGCTCAACGCGGTCTACGATCACGCCGAAAAGCCGGAATTCGTCTACGAACATATCTGGCAGGTCGGCGATCTGCTGCTGTGGGACAATCGCTGTTCGAGCCACGCACGGACCGATTTCCCCGATGGCGAACGCCGCCTGCTGCTGCGGACGACGGTCAAGGGCGACACGAAACCCTATTGAGGATTATTCCAGAAGAAATCCTAATAGACGGAATTCGAACGAATTTATTTTTCTCGACGCCTTGTTCGCGTAGAACGGCGTTTTATCTTAAACTCAACGGATATTGAAAAAGCGGGAGAGTTTTATGGCCTTTGTCGGCATCGACGCGGTGACCTACGGCGTCACGGATATCAAGAAGGGCACGCAGGCCTTTGTGGATTTTGGTCTCAAGAAGATCAAGGCGGGCGCCAAGGAAGCCATTCTTGAAACCCAGGACGGCTCGCGTGTGATCCTGAGGCCGCGCGGCGACAAGTCGCTGCCAAAGGCGATCCAGCCCGGCCCGACGGTACGCGAGATCACCTGGGGGGTGACGGCGCAGGCCGATCTCAACCGGCTCCGCAAGGAACTTTCGAAGGACCGCCTCGTTACCGAAGACAAGGACGGCACGCTTCACTCGGTCGATAATAACGGTCTCGGCATCGCCTTCCGCAAAAGCCGGCGGCGCAAGCTGAAGGCGCGCTGCGCGACGCCGATCAATGCGCATGAGGCCGTGGTCCGCGTCGACGACCGGGCGACCTATTACGACAAGGCAAACCCGCTGACGCTGGGCCATGCCGTGTTTACCGTGGCATCCTACAAGGATACGCAGGATTTTTACGTCAACCGGCTGGGCTTCACCGTCACCGATTATTACAAGGGCCGTGGCGTGTTCCTGCGCTGCAAGACGCCGGGCGGGCACCACAATCTGTTCTTTCTCGAAGACGCGGAAGGCAAGACCCAGATCAACCATGTCGCCTTTGGCGTCGCCAATACGCATGAGCTGTTTGCCGGCGGTATTCATTATACCTCGAAAGGCTGGAAGACGGCGGTCGGTCCCGGACGCCATATCGTGTCGTCCTGCTATTTCTGGTATTTCAAAAATCCGTGTGGCGGCAATATCGAATATTTTGTCGATGAGGATTACTGCACCGAGAACTGGAAGCCCAAACACTGGGATCCGGCCCCCGACATGTTTGCCGAATGGGCGCTGGGCGACGGGCTGAACAAGTTCGCCGGCCAGCCGCCGACGCGAACCGATGCCGACATGAAGAAATAGGGGGCATCTGGACGGCAATGAAAAGGCCGTGTTGTTCCGTAACGCCGGGCCGGAGGGCGCGGGGGGAGGGGGTAAAAATTGTTTTTTTGCGGAACAACCCCATGCACAGTAGTGTTTTGTGCTGAAAAGAGGGAAAACCGGCTACGCTAAACGGCCGATCCCCTTGACGATCAGGGCGACGGCCCCGGCGAGCAGGAGAATTTGCAGGGCTGCGAAAAAGCGCGCCGGGGTGCTGGTTTTGAATATATGGGCGCCGTACCAGGTCGCGCCGAAGACCAGCGGTGTCAGCAGCAGCCCTTCGGCCAGCAGGGACAGGGTCAGGCGTCCGGCCAGCAGCACCACGGCCACGCGGGTGGCCATGGTCAGCGCCGACAGCACGACGTTGGTGCCCCGCAGCGCCGCGGCCGTTGCGCAGGCGTGTTTCAGATAGACCACGAGAAAATAGAACGCCCCGGCGCCGCCGAGACCGCCCAGAGCGCCGCCGGTAAAGGCGAACCCCCAGGCCAGCCGCCGCGAGCGCAGGTCCACCAGGGCGGTCAGGCGCTGCAGGACCTTGAAACTGTCCATCAGCACGATGGCGCACAGCAGCACGCCGAGCACCAGCAGCAGCCATTCGGGCGACAGGATCGTGAACAGCCAGGTGCCGAACGCCGTCCCGATGAACAGCCCGGCAATCAGCGGTCTTGTGACCTGCCAGTCCGCCTCTTTCAGGCCCGACGGCAACAGATTCGATTGCGCAACGATGGTGGTCAGCAGCGCCAGCAGGATGGCGTGATGAGGCCCGAGTAAAAAAGTCGTGATGATCACGATCGGCATGTTCGACCCGAACCCGAAGGCGCCCCGGATAAAGCAGCCAAAGGCATGCGCGGCAAACACCCCGGCGATCGCCCACCACGAAATGCCGGCGAACGGCGCCACATCGGCGGGAAGCCAGTCGGTCATGTCCGCATCAGATCGGCATGACGATGGAGTTGGGGATCATGGTGGTGTCGTAGATACAAATCCGTTCGCGGAATTTGAGCGCACCGTCGCGGCGCACCAGAACGTCGCAATATTCGCCGGCGCACAGAATATGGGTATCCTCCCCCGACAAGCTTTCGAAGATGACGAAGTTGGAGCGCGCCCTGATGGAATCTCCGTCTTCGGTAAGCCGCAATTGTCCGGTCATGTGGCGCCAGGCCCGGGGGCCATAGACGTTCAGTTTGGCGAAGGCGTCGCAGCGATCCCGGATCATGCCCGGCGAGTCGCACAGCAGCAAGGCCAGCGGCAGGCCGGAATCAAAATTTTCCTTTGAAACGATTTTGTAGAGACAGGGATCGCCGAAAAAATCCGGCCATCTTTCCAGCCCGCCGTCATCGATGGCGGCGGCGTAATCGATCAGGAATTCCTCGATTTCCTGACGTTGCCTGGCGCTGATGCTCACAGGCCCATCACCTTGCGATAGCCTTGATAGAAGGCCCTAAGCGCCACCTCCGTCACCATATGGTCGGTATCGACCGTGTCCCGGCCGCCTAGCTCTACGATCCCCTGCGCCTCGGGATTTGGCCGGATACCGTTCTGGGTGCGTTCGATAATCTGGCCGTCATCGATGGACACCAGACCGGCGGGTCCCATCAGATTGGCCTGGCGCAGCCGGCGCGCCGTCATGTCTTCGTCATCGGTCTCGTACCCGAAGAACGTCCAGTGCAGCTCAAAGGCCTCCGGCCCCTTGGGCACGATCTGGCGGGTCGCCAGCGTATTGGATTGCTGCTGCAGGATCAGGTTGGGCCAGATGGTCTGCATGACCACCGTCTGGTCGCCCGGGAATTCGCGGACGGTGTCCAGCAGGCGGGGGTCGTTCAGTTCCATTTCGCCGTGAAACGATTTCATCTGGGCGGTGCCGTCGTTGAGTTCCTGCTTGCCGCGGATTGAGCTCAGCGCGGTGTGCAGGCCGGATGGGTCCATCTCGATCCGGGAATCGTTGTCCACCCGGAACAGCCCGAAGGTCACGAAGAATACGTGCAGCAGGCTGGCGTGATGGGTGTCCTTGATGTTCTCCAGCATCAGTTTCCAGTTGCCGCCGATACGTTGACGCGAATGACCCAACAGCCGCAAGGCCCGCCCGTCGAATATGCGGTCGTAATAACCGAGGATGGGGTCGCCCAGATAGGTCTCAAGATCGGGCGTCCCATCGGAAAGGGTGGCGAAGATGCCGCCGTTGCGACCCTGCACGCGGACGGTCTCGAGCCCATGGTCGCCGGATACAAAATTGCCGGGCATGCCGCCCTTGCCCTTCACGCCGCGCTGAAACGGGATGCCAAGCAGATTGCCGGCCAGATCGTAGGTCCATTGATGGTAGGGACACATGAACTCGTCGACCGAACCCTTATCCTGCTGGCAAAGCTGGACGCCGCGATGGGCGCAGCGGTTGATCATGGCGTTGACCCCACCATGTTCATCGCGGACGACAATGATCGACCGGTCGCCGATGGTCGTCCGCTTATAATCGCCGGCGTTGGGTATTTCGCAGTCGAGACCCACATAGCTCCAGGTCGGGCCCCGAAAGATGCGCTCAAGCTCGCGCTGGTAAATGTCTTGATCGGTGTAGATCCAGTAGGGTACGCGGTCGTTTCCCGCCGGCCACTGTCTTTGCCGGTCGGCCATTAGTGATTTTCCAACGCGAAACGGGTCTGTTCGTCGAGCGCGAAGGCCGGCCTCGCGTCGAGCGGCAGTTTCCTGATCGCCGCGAGATATTGTTTGCATTCCCTGAGCACGTTCGGATCGCGGCCGCGCAGGGTGGAAACATAATCATCCACGGTTTGGTCCATGTCGCCGGCCGCCACAATTCGGGACACCAGGCCCATCTCCAACGCATCTTCTGCATCGAAGCTCCGGCTCGTCAGAATGAGATCGAGCGCCCGTTTCGGCGGCAAATGATCGAGGACGACCTCCATCAGGAACATGGGCGGGAAGCCGAGGCTCACCTCATCCAGCATGAACAATGCGTCGTCGGTGGCAAGCGCAATATCCGACCGCATGGCGATCCCGAGGCCGAAGCCAAAGGCGCGGCCTTTGACCGCGGTAATGACGATTCCCGGATAGGCCGCGAAGGCGGCATTGACGCGGGCGATTTCAGAAAAGGCGGCGCGCGGACTCTCCGGATGTTTTGGCTCCTCGCGGTCCCGGCCGAGCGAAAAATCCGCCCCCTCACTGCTGATTATCAGGAGATCACAGCTTTCCCGTATGATTTCGACGATTTCCGCCGTCTGGCGCAGCATATCCGATGTGAATGCATTCGCTGCCTCGGGGCGCCGGATCATTAAAAATCCCACGCCCTCGCTCTGCTCAAACCCAATCACTTCTTATGTCTCCTTCAGCGCTTCGGTCGCCTCCGCGATATCCGCGATCTTGGCTTTCTGCGGATTGACCGGCTCGTCGCGCACCTTTGCGGCGCCACGCATGCACTAATCCTTCTTTTGGGTCTCCAAAATATAGAGGTGCTAACGACGGCTGGGCATGGTGGCACTTTCTGGGCATGGTGGCACTTTAGAGAGCATCTGCAAAGTGCCGGCGCCTCGCGCTATATTCGGTCGAGGCGTCAAATGCCGCGGGCGGTCGGCATCGGAGAGTAGGGTCAACCCGTCAGGCGGAGCGAATATTTGAAGCGTCGCGGGGAACCGATGTTATACGGTCGGCGGGTAGCGTCATTCGGACCGGGGTGCCTTTTCCCAACTCACTTTCATAAAGGATGGCCCCACCATGTAACCACGCCATGGCACGGGCCAGGGGAATGCCAAGCCCCAACCCTTCGTAATCCCGGGCCAGGCTACTGTTCGCCTGTTCGAATGGTTCCATTACCCGGGGCAGGTCTTCGGCTGATATGCCAATCCCGTTGTCCGCGATGGAAAAAGCCAGCCCTCCTTTGTCCGACACCGTCATCCTGATGCGCACGATGCCGCCCCGCTCGGTAAACTTGACGGCATTTGACGCCAGATTGAAAAGGGCCCGTTGCAGGCGCTTCTCGTCACCGCTGATGGATACGCCATCGTCCGAAACATCATTCACAATCTGAACACCGGCAGCCTCGGCGTTCGGGGCCACTTTCTTTACGACCCAATCCACCAGCCCGACGGCGCCGACATCGTTCTGATTGAGCTGCGGGGTGCCGGATTCGCAACTCACAATTTCAAGGATATCGTTGATGGCATTCAAAAGCCGGTTACCGGAATCGTTGATATGGATCACATACTCTTCATATTGAGGCAATCCGACAGGCCCCAGTGCCGCTTGCCGCATTATGTCGGAGAAGCCGATGATCGCATTCAGGGGCGTTCTCAACTCGTGCCCCATGGTGGACAAAAGAGCCGATTTCGCTTCGTTCGCCTTTTCGGCAACTTTTTTCGCAATGCGCAATTCCCGCTCCAACCTGCTCGTCCTCAGGACATAGCGGATACGATTGGGCAGAAGGTTCCATATGAGGGGTTTGGTCAGGAAGTCTGTCGCGCCTGCTTCGAACCCTTTCCTGATGTCTTCGATATCCTCCCGGCCGGTGACGATGATCACCGGTGTATCGGATATGGCTGGATCGGCCCGTACCTGGCGGCATACCGCGAAGCCATCCATGCCCGGCATCATGACGTCAAGCATGACCAGATCGGGCCTCAATTCGCGGATCCGGACAAGCCCTTCTTCGCCACTTGACGCTTCTTCAACCCTGACGCCTTCTTGTTCCAGGGTATCGCGCGTCAATAATCTTTGGGTTGCCTCGTCATCCACAACAAGGATCAAGGCGTTGGCGTATGAGCTGGGATTGTCGATCACGCGGTGTGCCTTCCCGCTAAAGCGTTATCTTCGCCATCGCGGGCGAGCGAGGTGATTACAATGTCGAGTTCATCGCGAAGTGCACCCAGTAGCGCCGGCCCTGCTTGCAAGTTTCCTTCTCCCGCCGCCGCTTCTAGCTGGCGGCAAAGATCGGCGAGTTTCACAGCACCCATGTGCGCGCTGGAAGATTTTAAGGTATGCGCCGCCATGTGGATTGACGGGCAATCGTTGTTGGCGAGCGCACGTTCCAGTGTTTCGAGGCTGACTGGCGCCGTGTCCATGTAAATTCCAATGAGCCTCTTCCATAGATCCGGCTTGCCGACGCGCAAAGGCTCGACGACCGCTTGATCGAGCCCTGCGTCTATATGTGCGCTAGTGTTGCGATTCCAACGCTTGTTTCCCACGGTTGACCTTTTCGATGATGGAACTGGCTGAAGCTGTCCA
>JAQBTY010000211.1 GCA_027624735.1 Pseudomonadota bacterium
AATGCCATCGGGGGACTCGACCAGCTGTTCAATTATCGCCGAGCGTGAAGAGCGTTGAACAGCCCTGGGTGACACGCATCATAACCTTGGTAATCGGAACTGCGCGGTTGGATTGACCGACCCGGCGGTTAAAGCTGCTCGACAGTACGGTTGCGTTCACCACGGCGTCTGCGGCATCAAACATTTCAGTCTCGTCGGAATAGTGCTCTGCCCAAACAACGTGGCCAATTGCGGGACAACCAAAAATCGGATGGCATTTACCGCCACCACCGCCGCCGCCGCCGTCCGCACCGTGATCTTCTGCGTACATTATATCAAGCTGTGCAGTGTCGTGGATATTGGGTGTCCCGAAGCGAAGCGGCCGTTCCTCGTCATTCATGCAGGTGTCGTCGGGCGAGCCGCCAGCGTCACCAATTCGGTTGTGGTCGAGCCCATAGGTATGGCCGATTTCCTGGCACAGGACATGCTGCCACTCAATGGCTTCGTCGAACCCGTCGTAACCGGCAAGGGTTATATAGAATTCGTTGACTTTGGAACTGCCGGTAACGATGTGCTTGTTTTTTCCGCGCGTTACACTGATGCTGGCAATGCCCAGCCAGCCGGTATCGCCGTAATTGTCGTTATAGCTCTCGATATCTGAGGCGCCCGGCGTCCCGGCCATGACCTTAAAGTAGGCGCCACCAAAAGTAGCCCAGTCTCCGATTGTCTTGCCCAGCAAGTCGGACCAATTGCCGGAAGCGTTCTGATGGTTGTCGCCAATGGTCAGCACCAGCGGATCGACGCCGTCGCGGTTCCAGTGATAGCTGCTCCATTGATGATCGGCGAGCGCGCCGACGGGAGCGCTTATGGCAATTGCTGCGGCAACAAATGCGGTTGACACCCGACGACGAAAAAACCCCACCTTGCCATCGTTACAGGCCCCATTCCGAGCCGCAATCGAAGAAATAAAACGCATATTTTTCTCCCTTGAAATTGTAATTTCAGCCGCAGTCAAGTCGCTACAGCCACTCGATTACAAAGCAGGGAGAATACATCACAAAAATATTAACTTGTGATAAATTAACGTGTTTTATTCAATAATATTATATGGTTAATGTGTTTACTTGAATAATTATATAGTGATTTTCGGCTTGTAAATGGAAAAAATTAAACGATCCGGCGTGACGGACAAAGCGGCCTCCTTCGTCCTCTGATTGCCGCCGCCTACGCCTCAGTGGCAAGCAGCGGCCACAGATCGCGCAAATCGCTTTGGTTCCGAAGATTTCGCAAATAATCGTACAGGTCCGACGCGGCGGCCGCGCCGATGGCGCGGGTGGCGCAGGCGTGGAACTTCTGCTTGATGGCGTCTTCGCTCATGGGCGTGTCCTTGGAGCCGCGCGCAATCCGCACCACATGCTCCAGCCGGTCGCCGTCATTGAACGTAATGGTAATTCGGCTGGGGCTGAGCCCGGAAACGGACATTTCGGCGAATTCGTCATCGACGACGGCGGTCACGCAAGGGGACAGGGCGCGCACAGCGTCGTCATCGATGGCCTCGTCACTGAAGGCGTCGATACCCGGGGCGCCGTGGATCAACGCGTAGGGGATGAGATATTTCAGGCTGAAGCGGGAGCTGTCCTCGGACCAGGGATAGGCATCGATCACCCTGTTGGCCGCATGTTGGGTCGCCCCGATGGCGATACTCTTGATTTGATCGAGGCGCGGCCGCACCGCATCGCGGAGATAAAGCGCCGCTTCGATCGCCGTGTGCAGCAGACCGCCACAAGCGAAGGGTTTGATCTTATAGCCAGGATCGAGCAGGTTGAAACGCTCCCCCAGATCGTCGAACGGCGCCGCATCCCAGGTGAGACCCCGCGCATAAGACGCGAGGAACCCCTGTTTTCCTTCCATGGCCGTGGCGCTGGCGGTGAAGCCCCTGGCGACGAGGTTGACCGCATTTATCCCGCTCCGCGCGGCAAGCCCGGCATGAAGCGGCTTGACCATGGTGCCGAAATTTTCTCCCAGCCCCGACGCCATGGAGGCGCCGATACCGATCGCCGCCGGGATGTGCGCGGCGGACATGCCCGTCAGTTTGGCGTAACCCGCCGCCGCGGTAATAACACCGGCGACACCGGCGACACCGGCGCCGTGCCAGCCGCCCTCGCTCGACAGGCCGGGGAAAGACCGCACCACCCGCGCGCACACTTCGCATCCGACGATGTAGGCGGCGATCAGATCCGCCGCCGTCGAACCCTGGGTCTGGGCCAGGGGAAGCAGGCCGGGAATGAGAGCCGTCGCCGATTGGCCGCTGGTGAAAGACAGGTCGAAATCGAGCGCCTGGGTCGCGATTCCATTGGCCAGCGCGGCATTCTGCGGCGATGTCCTTAGCGCCCGGCCGACGATCCCCGCCACCGGCGCCGCGCCCTCGGCGGCGACCATGTCACAGACGATCCGGGCGGCCGGCTCGCCGCTGCCGGCCAACATGACGCCGACGGTATCGACAAAAGCGATCTCGGCCAGGTCGATCAGGTCCGCCGGCGCGGCTTCAAGGTCGAAGCCGGTGATAAAGGCCGCAATGCGGTCGCTTTTGGGGTTTTGCTCAAGATTTGGGTTCGTCATGATGCTGCCTTATCTGCCTGCCGCCTCACTCGGTACGCGGGGCAATCCTGCGCATAAGCTAATCCGTCAATTTCGCGTCCAATTAAATCATTACTGTCATCCCGGCCAAGCGAAGCGCGAGCCGGGATGACAATATTACTTGGGGCAAATGAGGTGCGCCGATGTCAAACACTGTTTGCTATTTGATCGCCTCCTGGATGTGGATGCGTTTAAGTCAAACCAGCCTCGCGCCGGACCGTCCGACACAACCATGGCCCTGCCCTGATCATCGTGGCCGCAAACCACCCGCCTCACATAGCCCGGCGGTCTTTCGTCGCCCTCCCTCATCCTACAGGCACCCCCGCACCAGCCTGGTCATGGCGGTACCGGCCTGCATCATGAGGTTGAGATCGCCGCTGGCCAGCACCATGCGGACCCCCATGCCGATATAGCGGCGATATTCGGGCTCCTCATAGGCGCCGCCCATGCCGGCCCATTTACCGTGCTTCTTGCACGCCGCGATGACGGTCTCGTAGGCGGCGATAATTTTTTCATGGCTGGGCTGGCCGGGGATGCCCATCTCGGCGGCCAGATCGCCGGTGCCGATCAGCAGCACGTCGACGCCGTCCACGGCGGCGATCTCATCGGCATTGGCCACCGCCTCGGGCGTTTCGATCATAACCGTAATCAGGATAGAGGCATTGATGGCCGCGATGCTTTCCCCCACATCGACTTTTTCAAAGTCGAACACCGCCGCCCCGCCGGCGACTGAACGGTGACCGATTGGCGGATATTTGAGGCGATTGACCACCTCGCGCGCCTGATCCGCATTGTCCACATGGGGCATGACGATGCCCAGCGCGCCGCCATCGAGAACCCTGGTGGCCATCCAATGTTCCATCGACGGTACGCGCACCAGCGGCGAAATCCCCGCATCCAGCGCCGCGACCGAAATCTGCACCGCCGTGTCGATGGATATGGGGCTGTGTTCCAGATCGATAAACAGCCAGTCATAGCCCGCCGTCTTCATGGCCTTGGCGATATCGACAGTGCGTGAGACCCGCAAGCCCACGCCGATGGAAACCTCGCCCGCCTCCAGCCTGGCCCGCGCCGGATTGATGATGGTCTTCATGGTTACTCCCCCTGTGATGCCGATGCTCCGCGCTATTAAGGCGAGCAGCCGGGGGAATGTCAAAACGGGTGGTTTACGGCGCTCGGGTCCGGGATGACGGCAGGGGGTGAAGCGCACGTCGGAGCGTGGCGGCTGGTTCTTCGACCCCTCCTTTAAACGCGTCATCCGAGGGTAACGAATTGTGTTGTGATGGCGGCGCTCCCTGGATCCCGGATCAGGTGTTTAGCCCGGAATGACAAATGAGCTTGCAAGGCAAAATTTGACGAAATTTTTCTGATGCAGCGGAAATTGCTTTCGGCCCCGGATGGGATTACCGTTTCGGTCAAACAGGGAGGAAACACCATGGCGTATGATCTTTTGATTGAAGGCGGCACCGTCGTGGACGGGTCCGGCCTGCCGGGCGAGCGTGCTGACGTTGGCGTAACCGACGGGGTGATCGCGGCCATCGGCGATCTCAAAGGCGAAGCCGCCAGGGAAACCATCGGCGCCGAGGGCCAGATCGTGTCGCCCGGCTTCATCGACGGCCATACCCATATGGATGCCCAGATTTTCTGGGATGATATCGGCAGCAATTCCTGCTGGCACGGCGTGACGTCGGTGGTCATGGGCAATTGCGGGTTCTCGCTCGCGCCCTGCGCCGAGGCCGACAAGAATCTGGTTCTGCACAATCTGGAACGCGCCGAGGATATCTCACCCGAGGCGATGAATGCCGGCATCGACTGGTCGTGGGAAAGCTTCGCCGAATATTTCGACACAATCGACGCGCTGCCCAAGGGCCTCAACTATGCCGGCTTTGTCGGCCACTCGGCGATCCGCACCTATGCCATGGGCAAACGCGCCATGGAGGAAGAGGCGACACCGGACGATCTGGCCATCATGAAGCGCGAGCTCGAGGCGAGCCTGCGGGCGGGCGCGCTCGGGTTATCCACCTCGCGCACGTCGTCGCAACGCACGCCGGAGGGAAAGCCGGTGGCGAGCCGTCTCGCCAATTGGGACGAGCTTCTGACGCTAGCCGGGGTTATGAAGAATCTGGGCACCGGCATCATGCAGATCGCACGGGAAAACGTCATTGACGACCCCGAAAAACGGCAACAGGAATATGACGAGGTCAAAGCCCTGGCGCTCGATGTGGGCGTGCCGGTCACCTTTGGCAACACCTGGTACCGCAACTCCCATCCGGATCTGTGGCGCAGCCAGGTTCGGCTGATCGATGAGATTATCGCCGGCGGCGGCAGCGCCATGATGCAGGGCACGGCGAGCTGGAACTGTTCGCTGCGCTCGTTCGAGACCGCGACACCCTATGATTACGCGCCGGTGTGGAAGGAATTCCGCACCCTGCCGCTCGCCGATCAGGAAAAGGGCCTGCGCGATGCGGACATGCGCAAAAAACTGGTGGCCGCGGTTCAGGCCCATCAACACAGCCCGGACCCGTCGCTGCCCAATTTGTACCAGCGGCCGGTGGAGTGGGACTGGGTGTTCCCCTATGAGAACCCGCTGCCGCCCTACCGGTCGGTCGCCGCCGTGGCGGGCGAACGGGGCATCGAGCCCATCGACGCCTTTATCGATCTGGCGCTCGAGCATCACCTGAAGCTGTTTTTCATCCAGCCCAGCTTCAACCAGGACCAGAAGGCGGTGATCGCCATGATGCGCCATCCCAATTGTGTGGTGACCTTTTCCGATGCCGGCGCCCATGTGGCAACCACGGTCAATCCGATCCATGGCCATCTGCTGGGCCACTGGGTGCGCAACGAGCAGGCGATCCCGCTGGAATCGGCGATCCGCAAGATCACCTTCGACATCGCCAATTTCTGGGGCTTAAGAGGGCGCGGCCTGATCAATGAGGGCTACCACGCCGATCTCACCATCTTCGACCCGGCGACCATCTCCCCCGACATGCCGGTCCTGGTGCATGATTTGCCAGCCGGCGCGCCGCGGATCATCCAGAAAACCGACGGGATCAGCGCCACCATCGTCAATGGCGCAGTCTTGATGCGCCATAACGAACATACCGGCGCCCTGCCCGGCCGCCTGATCCGTGGCCCGCTGGCCCGCAATTGAATTTAAGAAGGAAACAGAAATAGTGACAAACCCCTCCGTTGAAGACTTCACCTACCGGACGATTGCCGGCGCCGACCTGCTCGGGCGCCTGTACCGGCCGAACACCACGGGCCCCGCGCCCTATGTGATCGATGTCCATGGCGGCGCGTGGCGCAATGGCGACCGGCTCAACAACGAAATCATACATGTGGATTTCGCCGCCCATGGCATCGGCGTTTTCGCGCTCGATTTCCGGCTCTCGGAAGTGGCGCAATATCCGGCGCCGGTGGACGACGTGAATTACGGCATCCGCTGGTTCAAGGCCAACGCCACCTCGATCGGCGCCGACGCCCGTATTATCGGCGGGCTGGGGTCGTCGAGCGGCGGCCAGCAGATGGGGCTGAATGCGCTCAAGCCCAACGATCCCACCTGGTGCACGCCGGAGGCGGCGCTGTCGGATGTGGATGCGAGCGTTGCCTTCTTCGTCGGGTGCTGGCCCATTCTCGATCCGCTGGCGCGTTACCGGATGGTGCAGAGAACCGGCAACGAGCGGCTTCAGGAAAACCACAATATCTATTTCCCCACCGAACAGGACATGGCCATCGGCAACCCCTACATGATCCTTGAGCGTGACGAAGCAACCCATATGCCGCCCATGATCATCGTTCAGGGCACGGCGGACGGCAATGTGGAACACACCCGCGCCGACATGTTCGCCGAGCGTTACCGCGCCGCCGGCGGCTCCATCGAGGTGCACAAATTCGACGGCCAGCCCCATAGCTTCATCGGCGAGGAACCCGGCTCGGACGTCAGCAACGACGCCATCGCGAAACTGCGGAATTTCGTGCTGGCGCAGGGTTGATAGGAGAGAATCTCATGGCAAAAGCAACCTGGAAAGGCGTGACACTGGCCGAAAGCGACCAGGTCGCCCATGTGGAAGGCAACGCCTATTTTCCGAGGGACTCGGTCAATTGGGACCATCTCAAGGATAGCCAAGCGCCTGTCACCTTCTGCCACTGGAAGGGGTTCGCCAGCTATTTGGATGTGGTGGTCGATGGTGAGGAACTGACCGGTGCGGCCTGGAAATATGACAAACCCTATGAAGATTCAGCGCTGATCAAGGACCATGTGGCGTTCTGGAAGGGGGTGGAGGTGACCGGTGGCCCTGAAGGACGCGGTCTGGTCGAGCCAATCCCGAGCCTGCGCGGCGGCAAGACCGGCTGGGAGGCACTCTGCTGGCTGATACGGCACTCGGAAAAGAGCGACCTAAATGCCGCCGATATCGCAGCCAACACCGATCTCACCGAAGACCAGTTCGCCGCCGCCTGGCAGACCCCCGACGTCCAGCGTTACGCCAAGCGCTACCGCTGGACGCTGGAAAGCAGCCAGCCCCTGCGGCTGACACGCTCGGACGGCGAACCAGTCGCGGTTTGACGGCCGACGCTGCGCCTTGGTGAACAAGAAAACGGCGGCGCAATACGGCCGCCGCTATTCGCTGGCCTTACTCGTGGCGGACCCGCCATCCATGACATCAGCCTCCCATGAGACCGAAGCCGGACACCATTGCCAAACGCCCAAGGTGAGGAAGCGGGTCAGGGCCGCCGGGACACAGGCCGTCCGCGATACCTTTACTTGGCGATTGACCAGGTTGCGCTGGTCGCCGCAGCGCTTGACGTAATCGTCGCCGCGAATTTCGTTGACGTCCATGTGCGGCACGAAAAAGGCGACAATGGGGATGGGCAGGACAGCGATCGAAGAATCGTTGACCGTTTCGGAACCCTCGCAGTGCGCTACCTTCTGAGATACCGGCCGCTTCGCGTCCTCGATAAGCGTCGAGCTGCAGCCCGCCAGCAATATCGCGGCTGAAAAAACCGCCGAAAGAGTTCGCCAATTTATGGTCTTTAGAGACATGCCTGAACCTCCAAAATAATCGTCGCATTTGGAGAAACATACAATAAACGAGGAGGCTTATCCCGTTGACTCAGGTGGCGCTAGATGTAGTGTTTGCG
>JAQBTY010000212.1 GCA_027624735.1 Pseudomonadota bacterium
TGCCCATACCCACAGATTCGCATCAAATCCGCCTTATGGGAATCATTCGTTTCGGGCGGAACACTAGATCAGTCTTGTTCGAAAATAGCGCGGATGCGCTGAAACAGGGACTTCTTTCGCGGAACGCCCTCGCTTGGCGCATTCAGATCGTCCAGCGCCGAGCGCCGTTCGGGAACTTTAGCGGCATTGGGATTTTCAAAACTGTACAGACTTCGAAAACCGCCGTCTTCTTTGATTGCATAGTAGGTGATCTTGGCGATGGTAGGGTCGTCCCTTACGCGGCGCGCCGCATCGGTTTCCGCCTCGATTCGGGTTTCGATGCCGCTGTATTCGACTTTGCCATCCCTGATCGCCTGACCCGGATAGCAGATATAAATTTCGGTAGCACCCGCCATCGCTTAAACTACCAAGTATTCGACGATTTCTCCAAGTTGGAGATAGCAGGGAATTAATATTCAAATAGTTAACCGCGTCTGCTTTAGCGCCAAATATAGCTTAAAACTGCGCGGCATATTGCGCCGGATCGATGGTCACGCCGATCACCAGCGGGCAATGGGCGGGCGCCTCGGACGCCAGAACCGTCTCCAACCCCTTGGCGTCATCGACCATCACCCCGGCGCATCCCATGGATTCCGCCAATTTGGCGATATCCGTCGGCTCGATCAGGGTGCCCCAGCTGGGATATTGCCGCGCCATCTGTTTAAGCTCGATCCGGTTCAGGCTGTTGTCGCAAAAGACGATCACGGTGATCGCCAGCCCAAGCGTCGCCGCCAGGCGAAGCTCACCCTGCACCATCGCGAGCCCGCCGTCGCCGACGAAACAGACCACCGGACGACTGTCATCCAGCAGCCGGGCCGTCATGGCGGCCGGCAGCGAATATCCCATGGAGGACAGGCCGTTGGTCATCAACACACCCTTGGAGGCATAGGTCGTCCAGCCCTGCCCGACCAGCAGCTTGTGGGATCCGACATCGCTCGTGGCCACGGTATTTCTGGGCAGGGCGGCGCGCACCACGTCGATCACATCGGTGGGGTTGAGTTTGCCGGGAACCCGGCCGGCATAATAGGCCTCCCGCAACCCATCGCGATGGGCTTTTACCTCCGCCTCGGACCAGCGCGGCGCGCCGGTAAACCCATCGCCAAGCGCGGTCAGGGCCGCGGGGATCGATCCCACCAGTTCGATATCGGCGGGATAAATCTGGTCGGTGTTCGGAACCATGTCGATATGGATGACCGGTGCGGTGGGGCTCCACGGCTTGATCAGTTCGACGGCGTCGAACCCCACGGCCAGGATCAGATCCGCCCCGTTCAGGAAGTCCCACATGAAAGCGTTGCACGCCATATCGAGGGTACCGGCGTAACAGGCGTGATCCTCGGACAACACGCCCTTGGCCATGGGGGCGACGACGACCGGGCAGCCGGTTTTTTCGGCGAACTTTGTCAGGGCGGTTTCCGCGTGGCCTCGAACAGCGGCGATACCCGCGATGACGGCCGGCCGCCTTGCCGCCTTCAGCTGCTCCACCGGATCCGCCGCTCCTTCGGCGGCGAACACCTGCAGCGATTGAAAGGCCGGCGCCAGAGGCGGCAGACGAATGTCGTCGTCACTTGCCTCGGCGCCGACGACGTCCGCCGGCGTGGTGATATGGACCGGCCCAGGCCGTTCCGCGACGGCGATGCGAAACGCCTTGCGCATGATTGTCGCTGCCGTATCGGGCCGAATATCCGTGGCCCATTTGCTGATCGGTGAGAACAGCAGATCGTGATTAAGAACCTGGTGGGTAAAGGTACGCGCGCGTTTGCTGTCTATCTGACCGGAAATCGCGATCATGGGAACCCGGTCGAGCAGCGCGCCGGCGACCGCATTGGTCAGGTTGGATGATCCCGGCCCCAGCGTCGTCATGCAAACGCCGGGCAGCCCGGTGATCTGACCATAGGCTTCGGCCATCAGCCCGGCGGTGCCCTCGCGCCGGGTCAGAATGAAATCGATACCTTCGGTTCGCAGGGTTTCCATCAGCTCCACATTGGGATCGCCGGGGTATCCGAAGACATGGCGGATACCGGCAGCGGCGAGGTAACGGGCGATGACGGCGGACGTGTTCATTCTTTTGCTCTGAAATTACTGGTTTAAGCAGCTTGACGAGACGCGGTCGATGTTAGTTCATGACCCCATATCCGTACAGGAGAGCGTTGCAAAGTGACCAGAGAAACCGACCCACCATCCCTTACCACCGAAATCGCACAATTTGTCCATAAAACGGACTTTTCGGCGCTTCCCCAAGATGTTTTGGCACGCGGCCGGGTTCATATACTGGATGGGCTGGGGCTGGCCCTGACCGGCTCGAAGGCGCCGGCAACGCGTATCCTGCGGGAATTCGCCGGCCGCGTTGGCGGTATGTCCACAGCGTCGGTGCTGGGCACCGCGATGCGCACATCGCCGCCCCTGGCGGCGCTGATTAACGGAACGGCCATGCATGCCGATAATTTCGACGACACCAGCCCGCAACCCAGCCCCGATCGCAATGGCGGGATCCACGCCACGGCGGGCGTGCTGCCGGCGGTCCTGGCGCTTGCTGAAGAAGCCGATTTATCGGGTCGAAAGTTGACCGAGGCGTTTCACATCGGAATCGAGGTCGCGTGCAAGCTCAACCACGCCATCGACCCCCGCCATTACGCGGAAGGGTCTCACACCACGGGGACGCTCGGCATTTTTGGCGCGGCCGCGGGCGCGGCGAAAATTCTCGGGCTCGATGCTGATGGGGTGGCCCATGCGCTGGCCCTGGCGACCGCGCGGGCCGGCGGGGTGCGGGCCAATTTCGGCTCGATGGTCGAACAGGCCCATGCCGGGATCGCCGCCGATGGCGGCGTTACCGCCGCCCTGCTGGCGGCGGCGGGAATGGCCGGCGGCGACGATACCCTGGGGGCCCGGTTCGGCTGGCTTCAGGCGGCCGGCGGCGGCTTTGCACCCGGCGCCATCCGGGACCGGCTGGGTGCGCCATGGGCGATCGTCGATCCCGGAACCTGGATCAAGCCCTACCCCAGCGGATCGCTCACCCATCCGGCCATGACGTTGCTGGCAACCATGATGCGCGAGCACGGGTTTGGCGCGGACAGTGTCGGCAATCTGACCGTCACCACCAACCAGCGCCTGATCAACACCCTGATCCACAACAACCCCACCGATGCGATGCAGGCCCGCTTCAGCATGCAATTCTGCCTGGCGGTTTTGCTGGTCACGGGACGTGCCGGCATTCCGGAATTCACCGACAACATGGTGAACCGGCCGGACATCAAGGCGATGATCAAACGCGTCGATTACCTGCCCTACGATAGGGTCGAGCCCGGTTATTCGAACGTCACCAGCTTTATCGAGGTAACCCTGAGCGACCGCACCCGGCTTCAGGGCCGCGCGGATTTTCCCCGCGGCAGCCCGGACGATCCCATGTCTTTCGACGACGTGGTCGAAAAATTCACCGGCTGTGCCGCTGCCGCCGGCTGGTCGGCGGACAAGACGGCGCGGACCATAGAGATGGTTGCCAGGCTGGAAAGGCTTGAGTCGGTGCGGCATTTGACCGCGCAGCTGACATCCTGAAAACGATGACTCGAGGTGGCGTAAGCCCCGCGATCTGATACAGTTTCCCCACTGAAAAAAACCAATCGCCAACCGGGCCGCGCCGCGAACCCGGAAACAGGGGAGACCAGCACCATGAGCGATCCAAAAATTTTCATCTTCGCCGAACCGGACGGGGCGGCGGAGTGCAATGAGAAACTGGAGAAATACGGCTGCAATCTGACGATCGGCGAAGCCGACTGGCACACGCCGCAGGGCAACAACGAAGAAGAAATGATCGGCCTGGCAAGCGACGCCGAAGCTTTGCTGGGAACCTCGATCCGCTCCAGCCCGATCACCCGCAAGATCATGGAGGCCAACCCGAATTTGCGCATCGTCGCCAAATGCACGGTGGGCACCGACGACATCGACGTCGAGGCGGCGACCGAGCTCGGCATTCTGGTCACCCATGCCCCGACCGAATCGAACTGCTATGGCGTCGCCGAAGGCACTGTCGCCTTCATTCTCGCCTCGGTCAAGAAGCTCTCCCAGCGCGACGCCCAGGTGAAGGGCGGCAAATGGCGCGATGCCAGCCTGATGGGAACCTATCTTGGCCGCCGCACCACCGACGATTATCCCGGCATCACGCTCGGCATCATCGGGCTGGGGCGCATCGGCGCCCGGGTCGCCCAGCTGTTCGCGCCGTGGCGCATGCGGATCATCGCCTGCGATCCCTATATCAGCGACGAGCGCTTCATCCGCAACGGGGTGGAGAAGGTAGACCTCGACACCCTGCTCGCCGAATCCGATGTGGTCACGGTGCATTGCATCAACAATAAAGAGACCGCGAATTTGATGAACGCGGCGCGGTTCGCCAAGATGAAACCGACCGCGGTTTTCGTGAACACATCGCGCGGCGGCAATGTGGATGAGGATGCGCTGGCCGCAGCCCTCAAGAACGACACGATCGCCTTCGCCGCCATCGATGCCTTCAAGGATGAGCCGCTACTGGCGGACTCGCCGCTACGCAGTCTTGGCGACAAGATCATGATGTCGCCCCACATGGTGTCGTCGAACCAGGCCAGCGGTCTCGGGCCGGGCTACAAATGGGCGAGCGATGCGGTGATCCAGGCGCTGGCCGGCCAGGTGCCGAACAATGTCTTCAATCCGGAGGTCATCGAGCGCTGGAAGGAGCGGTTCGGCGACCGCTCGGTGCTCACCGTCAACGAGCCGCCCCCCGATCACCCGGGCTACGGCCCGCCTAACCCTTAGGCGGGTTAGTGGGAAGAAGAAGGGCGGATCAGGAGCCGCTCTTCTTCCGTTTCGCCAGGCCGATGAGATAGAACACCAGCCAGATCGGCACCACGACCACGGCGCCGATCAACACGTACTTCATCGATGAGCGCAGGAATTCCAGGACGAGCTGGTAGATGCTTACCACCGTACTGCCCAGGCTCTTGACCAGATCGGATGGCTCAATACCAAAAAATACGAGCGCAAATCCGACAAGAAGCGACACAATGGCGAGTTTGACGATCGTGGAAACGGCGGATTTCTGCATCAACAAACCTCAACTGAACAGGCTGATTTTAGGGCGCCTGCGTTCTTATACTATCAGGACTGGTTTTGCGCTTCTGAGATTTTCTTGTCTGTATTGTACTGGCTCAGCGCATAAACCGCCCAGATCGCCGCCGGGATCCAGCCGATCAGGGTGAGCTGCAGGATCAGGCAGATGATCCCCTGCAGGGACTTGCCAATAAAAAAGAACGATAGGAAGGGAAGAAAGATAGCAATGACAAGGCGCATGGCAAACAATTCCCGGATTTATGACCCGCCGTGGAGCGACCGGGACCTTTCCTGTTAATTTTCGCCCCGGTTATACGCCAGCCGATTTAATTTGTCATGCGGACCTTCTCGCCTGCCTCCGCAAGACATGCCGCACCCCTTGCCTACATACGGGCATCCGGAATAATGTCCGCGGCATCTGTTTAGCCCGACCCATCCGTGCCGAAAGTAGTCAATCGAGTGAGTCGACGAGTTTAACGGAAGAAGAATGGCATCTCATATGACACCCAGCCAGCCGCGCCTTGACGGCTATATTTTCCTGGCCGGATTCGCGCTGTGTATCCCGGCGGCGAACTGGCTGATCGGCAATGCCGGGTCAATTTGTGTCCCGAACGGCCCCTGTCTGATACCGGTCGCGCCCGGCCTGATGGCGCCGAGCGGCGTGCTGATGATTGGTCTCGCCCTGGTGCTGCGTGATCTGGTGCAGCGGCGGTTCGGCGTTGGCTGGACCATCGGCGCGATCATTGCCGGGGCCGCGCTTTCCGCCGGCCTCGCGCCGCCCCAGCTGGTGCTGGCGTCCGGCACCGCTTTTTTGCTGTCGGAACTGGCCGATTGCGCGGTCTACACGCCGCTGCAACGCCGCCGCCTGGTGCTCGCCGTCCTTGCCAGCTCTGCCGTCGGGCTGGTGGTCGACAGCGCGGTTTTTCTGTACCTGGCGTTTGGCAGCCTGGATTTTCTGGCCGGCCAGGTGGTCGGCAAAAGCTGGATGGTTTTGCTGGCGCTGCCGTTCATCGCCTGGCTGCGAAACCGCGACCAGCGCCTCGGCATTCAGCCCGCGTGAAATTTCACTTGAGCACTCTTCGTTTAGTCTTACTCAAGAAGCTCCCCTCACCCACTTCGTCTAACCTCGGCTGAAGCCTCGGTAAGCCTTCGTACCCTCTCCCGCTCGCGGGAGAGGGAAGGGGGAGGGGAACTTCTTGAGTAAAGCAATACGGTAGACGCTCGCCCAAAATAATCAAACCGCCTTCAGGTGCGCATCGCGGCGTTGGAACAGCGCGTCGTCGGCATACCCCATGGTTTCGGGCTGGCCGCGTCCCAGCATGACCTGGAACCAGACCGGCTCCAGGCTGGTATTGTCATAGCCATGGATCACGCCGGGCGGGCAGGTAATGCATTCCCAAGGCCCTAGCCGGGTGGAAAGCCGACGGCCGTCCTCATCTTCGACAAAAACCTCAAGCAGCCCCTTCAGAACAAAGAAGGTCTCCTCAATCTCGTGGGTATGGGGCGCATTGCCCTGGCCCGGTTCGACATACATGATGCTGAGGGTGTGCGCCCGCGCCGGGATCACACTGGTGTCGCCATGCTTGCCAGATCCACCGGCGCCGATGAAGCGGTGTTGCGCCCGCTTATAGCCTTCGATCTTGGCATCCTCGAAGGCTTCCCAATCGGGCACCCGGTCGCGAAACCGGGCGACATAGGTATCCATGATTTCCTCCAGCGTCGCCGCCTCGAGTTCGGGCGGTCTGGGATGACGGGCAACACTCATGATTCTTCCTCCTCTGCGTCGATTGCTCAACATAGACGGAAGCATGCGACGGCGCAGCCGTCAATGCGGCCCGACGGCGCAGCCGTCAATGCGGCCCGACGGCGCAGCCGTCAATTCGGCGGAAGAATGATATTCAGGCAGCCGGTTTAGTTTCGGCCGGAACCAGCCGGCATCGTGACAAGAACCGTGGTTCCGGAGCCCTCGATGCTTTCGATGCGGAGCGCGCCGCCCTGCATTTCGGCCAGCGATTTGCAGATTGCCAGGCCGAGCCCAGCTCCCTGCTGCGGGGACACATTGACCCTCATTAAAGGCTCCAAGGGGGCCAGCACGCTCGCGATATAGGATTCCTCTATCCCGATGCCGGTATCGGCAACGACAAGGGTGACTGACTCTAGTGAAACCTGGGACGAAACAGTAATTTTACCGTCGGCTGGCGTAAATTTAACCGCGTTCGACAGGAGATTTTTCAGGATTTTCCTGACCGCGTGCGGATCGGCCATGACCTCAACCGGTTCATCGGGTTTCTCATAAACAAAATCGACGCCCCGTTCGGCGCAGGAATCTTGAAAACCACTCATCGTCTCGACGATGACCTGCGATAAATCCAGCCGTTCGGGTTGCAGCCGAACTTCGCCTTTATCAATCTTGGAAATATCCCGGATGTCATTGATCATATCAAGCAGGAGCATCCCGCTATTCCGAATCTCGTGGGCGAAATCGACGTATTTTTCCCACTCCGTTTCACCCAGATTTCGGTTGCCGATAATCTCGGAAAACCCGATGATCGAGGTGATCGGCGCCCTTAACAGCCCGTTGACGAAGTCTGCACTGGACGGATGCGGCGTGGTCTGATTCTCTGATGTCCTGATT
>JAQBTY010000213.1 GCA_027624735.1 Pseudomonadota bacterium
AAGCCGGTCGCGCAAACACTACATCTAGCGCCACCTGAGTCAACGGGATAAGCCGCATCCCGGCGAAGTTCTGAAAGACGAGCTGGACGAGCTGGGCATTACGCCGACCGAATTGGCGCGGCAGATCGATGTCCCGGCGAACCGGATGAGCCAGATCATCCAGGGCAAGCGCTCGATCACGGGCGATACCGCGCTCAGGCTCGGGCACTGGTTTAAAACCGATCCGCAACTCTGGATGAACCTGCAAGCGCAGTTTGAACTTGTGGCCGCACAGGAAGCCGCAGGGAAATCCATCCAGGCTTTGCCGACACGGCCGGATGAGCTGGGCACATCTGAGCTGGGCACATCAACGCAGCCGGGATAATACCAACGAGCATTGATTAGAACCCATGTGCCCATTTTCGCTGTCCGATGGACACCCTATCACCCGCGCACCGGAGGGCCGTTCCTGCGAGCGAGCGTCGGCCGTAAACGGATCAAGGCTATCCTGAGGGGGGCGAAAAAAACCCTCAAAAACCCTCTTTTTCCGGTGAAAGACACCCCTTTAAGGCGGTTTTCATGACCCAAAAACCGGCGTTTCCCCCCCTTTTTCACCGGCATGGCGCGGGATCAGCGGCCGAACAGGCCTTTCAGTAATTTTTCCGCGTCCACCGGCAATTTGGGCTTTGACCCGCCGTCGCCGGACTGGCCGGGGATCAGACCCTTTAAAGACTCGAGCGCCTTTTTGGGGTCCTTGGCTATACCGCCGATCGCGCCCGCCAGATCAGGCGTGTAACTCACATTGTCCCACGGGCCCGAAACGATGACCGGAACCTTGATGCCGCTGGCGCTTGACGTGGCGCCCTGCCCTTCCGTGGTGGCGACCAGTTTGGGCTCGATCCGGTAATCGACCCGCCGTTTGGGCAGGCCAATTGTCCCCTTGCCGGAGAGACGCAGCAGGGGGGACCTGAGAAGCAGGTCGTTGTTGGTCACGATGCCCCGGTTGATCACAAAAGTCCCGCCGAGTTCCGTGAAATCGGTCTTTTGGGTGGAGGCCGCTTTGGGATCGAGGAAAGCCGAGGAGATGTTGCGAACCATGGCGGCCAGATTGACCCCGCGAATGGCGCCGTCGAGGAATGTCACCTTGCCCCTGCCGCCGAGCGCGGCAACCAGCGCGCGCTGCGAGCTTCCCTGTGTGGCGACGCTGAGATCCGCATTGGCGGCGCCTTCGATGCGATTGAAATCCATGGCACCGGACATAAAGGGATTGGCCTGGAAGTTTTTGAGAGCAAAATTCAGGGCGATGCGGGGAACACGCCCGGCCCCGTCGGCGGTCAGTTTGGCGCCACCGGCGCCGCCATAGAGCGCCATTTTCTTCAAATCGGTTACCAGCACGCCGTCCTTAAGGCGCACCGTCAGATCGGATTGGCCGATCTTGATCTTGCGCACCACAATGCCCGCGACCGAAAGATCAAGCGATGCATCGGCGGCCCTGAGACCGCTGAGATCGATGGGGTCGTCGCTCCACTCCGCCGGACCGGCCTTGGCCGCCACGGCTGTTTGTTGCCCGCCTGGCTGGGCTCCTGGCTGGGCTCCCGGTGCGGTTTCTGGCGGCAGATAGGGATTGAGATCGAGCTGGCCAAGGCGCAATTTGGCGGTGATCGACGGCTTTCGGCCGCCGCCGTCAAAGGCCACCTCACCGGTTCCCTTGATCTGGTCGATTGAGATCGCCGCCTGGCGGAAGGCGTATTTCTGGCCTTTGACCTCGATTTGTCCGGATATCTTGAGCGGCCCGTAGCCCGACCCCGGCGCCTGCAGCGGCGCGCCGACCCAGGAAGCGAGCTTGCGGAGGGAGGGAACGTCGAGATCCAGCGCGCCGCCGGCCTCGATCCGCTTGCCGCTGGTTGCCGAACCCTTGAAGGACAGCTTCACCGGCGCCGCGGCAATTGATGTTTCCACATCGGTTTTGCGGCCGTTGAGAAACCCGTTGGGATTGGACAGGCCGAGGGTAAGGTCGATCTTTTCCTTATTCCAGATCAGGGACCCGTCCGCCTTCATCGGATCGGAAAGGGACGGCAGGGAAACTTTCAGATTGATCCCATCGAGGCGATGGGTCACGCCGGTGCGGGCATCGGAATAGGAGACTTGACCGTCCACCAGCCGGACATCGCCGAGCTTGAGCCCGCTCAGCCCCACCCCGCCACCGCCACCGCCGGCGCCGCCGTCCGTCTTCTGGCTTTGCGCGGGCGCGGCGGCGGCAGGTGCCGGCGCGCCGAACTGCCAGTTGGGCTTGCCGGCCTTGTCGATCTCAAGATTGATCACGGGTTTTGTCAGGACGAAGGAATCGATCTCGACCTTACCGCCCAGCAACGGAAACAGGGCCACCTGGACATTCAGATTATCCACCGACACCATGGCAGCGGCCTTGCCGCCCGGCGCGTTGGCAAAGGACACCTTGCCGGCGGCGAATTCCACCCTCGGTAAAATCGAGAATTTAAAGGCGCCGTCTATTCTCGCTTCCCGCCCGGTCGCCTCCCTGACCTGTGTCAGGAGCTGGCCTTTGTAGGTCTCGGCCGGGATCAGAAACGGAACGACCAGCGCCGCCACGATCACCAGGACGATGACCGCCCCGCCGCCAATAAACAGTTTTTTCATGGAACAATCCCCCCAGCGCCCCGCCTCAGCCGTACTTAACACAATAACAGCCGGTCAGTATTTAGTATTGACGTCCAAGTCAACTCGGCAGCCGAGAGCTTGCTGTTCCGCCGCAGAAAATTGCCGGCGCTTCGATGATTCCGGCGGGTAGCGGCTAAAATTGAAAATTAATTTTTGTTTAGGCATTTTTTTTATTGAAATTGAAATCTTGAATCGTTATTTGAGCCCTTACTGACGCAATCGCACGTGCCCCTGGCCCTAGTTGGTTTACGTAACGACGGACGCGTCCTTTTTGGTCCAACCGGGTAAGTCCCGGGTCTAGAAGGGGTGTGACGATGCTGAGAGCTGAGAAGGGCAAAAGAGCCCGTCTGCAAAATATTCCCGTTTGTGACGAAATCGATCCCACCATGAAAGTGGGGACGTCGCCTGTTGCCCAACCGCCGGTCGGTATTCTATTGCCGGACAGGCAGGGCGACATGTCGCCGCGCATCGCCGCTTACCTGGTGTCCCATGATTTTTCCGATCCATGCCTGGTGATCGATGTCGACATCGTCGAGCATAACTACGTGTCGCTCACCCGGGCGCTGCCGCTTGCCAATGTCTTTTATGCCGTCAAGGCGAGCCCCGCGGATGATATCGTCCGACGACTGGCGGATCTCGGCTCCAACTTCGACGCCGCCAGCCTTACGGAAATTGATCTCTGCCTTCGCCATGGCGTCTCCCCGACCAGAATATCCTTTGGCAATACCATCAAAAAAAAAACAGACATCGCGCGGGCCTATAACTTGGGCGTACGCATGTTTGCCTTCGACAGCGATGAGGAACTTGAGAAGATTGCAAACGTCGCACCCGGCGCCAGGGTCTATTGCCGTATTCTGGTACAGTGTGACGGCGCCGAATGGCCGCTCTCGCGGAAATTCGGCTGTGAACCGGACATGGCGCTCCGGCTGTTGTGCAAGGCGCAACGGCTCGGACTCGACGCCTACGGTGTTTCTTTCCATGTCGGCTCGCAGCAGACCGACCTTAGCCAGTGGGACCGCGCCCTTCAGCGGGTCTCATCGCTGTTTGCCGACGCACACCACCTTGGCGTGGATTTGCGCATGATAAATCTCGGCGGTGGCATGCCGGCGCGTTATCGCGCCAACGTTCGGCCGGCGGAAGATTACGCCGCCGCCATCATGGACGCCCTCATGAAGCATTTCGGCCCGGCCCTGCCGGAAATTATTATCGAGCCGGGCAGGTCGATTGCCGGTGACGCCGGCGTCATTCAGGCAGAAGTGGTGCTGATCTCCCGCAAATCGGACAACGATACGGTACGTTGGGTCTATCTCGATATCGGCAAGTTCTCCGGGCTGGCGGAGACCATGGATGAATCGATCAAGTACCGCTTCCTTACGCCGAGTGACGGCGGGAAGACGGGCCCCGTGGTGCTTGCCGGTCCAACCTGCGACAGCGCCGACATTCTCTACGAGAAGACACAATATGAGTTGCCTCTTGATCTGAGGATCGGCGACAAGGTCCAGATATTGTCAACCGGCGCCTATACCTCGACCTATTCCTCGGTCAGCTTCAATGGTTTCGCGCCGCTGCAAACGATCTGTATTTAGGTCGAGAGGCCGAGATATCAGGTTGGCGCTTTCCGACCTGACGCCGCCAGAACGGACAATTGAAGTTTTCCAATAGACGTCTTCGCGCCTGGCCGATTGGAATCAATCCACGTCTTGACGGGGATCTCCGTGGCCGCGGATATGGCATTGAGTTTCTGTAATGAACTTAGAGAATCCCAGCTTTTGGCGGCGACCCCGGGAACCCGTTCAATTTGGGCATAAGAATCCTGTCCCATCTGAACAAGGGCCGGGTAGAAATTACTCAGTACGGCCTCATAGACCTCATCATTCGCATGTGATCCGGTATCGTCTCGGACCGATGTATCGTGCTTTGCCTGGAACTCGCTCTCCAACACCAGATCAGACGCCCGAAAATCGACTTCGCAGCCATTGGACTGCTCGATATAAACAGTATCCCCGTCAGCCTCTATTACATTGCCGACGACATTGGCGGCAACATTGCGAACAGTGTCTCCAACCTTAAACATGAATGTCTGGGACCTCTCTGTTGCCGAGCCCGACTAATACCAGGGTTCGTTGGCGACAGGCACTAGGGGAAATCGGCGGCTTCACCAAGTTGACGTAAATCACGTTAACATTTTGGCAACGGTCCGCTTTACCTTTTTCACAGAATAGCCAACCCATCGACCAGGCATGAAGAGACCGCGGCCTTTCCCGGTAAATATACCAACGGTAATGGCACGGTTTCAAAAGCCTCGTCTCATTGCCCTTTAACAATACGCAAACGAAAATTTGGCAGGATATGGCAATCGCAAATGCCTATGAAACACTCCCTCGCCATCATCTTTCCCGCGGATTTGCCCGTGGTCTTCCTCTTATTCCTATGTCTGCTGCTGGCGACACCGGCGGGGGCGGGCTACGACGAGGGCATGGCGGCGCACAGCCGTGGAGACTATGCGGCAGCCTTGCGTGAGTGGCGCCCCCTGGCGGAGCAAGGCAATGCCGATGCGCAATATAATTTGGGCTACATGTACGAAAATGCCCAGGGTCTGCCACTGGACCACGCCGAGGCGATGAAGTGGTACTCGAGGGCCGTTGGGCAGGGCCATACCCGCGCCCAGGTCAACCTCGGTGTCATATATGGGAATGGACAAGGCCTGCGGCAGAACCATGCCACCGCGGTGTGGTGGTACGGGAAGGCCGCGGAGCAGGGCGATGCCTTCGCACAGTACAATCTTGGTCAGATGTACCGGATGGGCAAGGGCGTACCGCAGGACTCCGCCGAAGCGTACAAATGGTACAGGAAGGCCGCCCTGCAGGGCCTTGTCGCCGCCCAGTACAACCTCGCGATCATATACCGCCTGGGCAAGGGGGTGCCACAGGACTACGCCGCTGCGATGAAGTGGTACAGAATTGCTGCCGAGCGAGGCCATGTAAATGCCCAGAGTGCTCTCGGATTTTTGTACGATGATGGCAAGGCCGTGCCGAGAAACGACGTCGAAGCCCATAAATGGTACAACATTGCAGCGATCAACGGAGACGAACCCGCCCGCAAAAGCCGCAAAATCCTTGCCAAAAAAATGACGCCCGCCAACCTCGCCAAGGCGCGGAAGCTGTCTCGCGAATGGGCGGCTAAATACGCCGGAAAGTAACAGTTGGGCGGCATCGATCCACAGATCCGGATATTGCATCCCAGGCCCTGTCGCCGCTTCGACGCGACAACCCGAGGGGGGGAGCCCGGTGGGTTAGCAGCGCACGCCGGAATCTGTGCGGGGGAGCGGGGAGACCCGCTTCCCTACCGCGACCATTCGAGGTTTAGCCAATCCAGGCGGTACCCGGTCGGCGAGCGTCCGATTGGGCGAAAAATAGTTCACTAAATTTTAAGTCGGCTTGCCCAAGATCGAAGAGAGGATCTCTGATCCAAGGCCGGTTAGTTGTCCGAGTAAAACAGGGGTTAACGATGATACAGCGGGCAATCCGCGAGGTCATGCTTGGCGTGGCTGCGATGGGCGCAATCGCACTGCTGAGCGTCTCGTCCTATGCGGAGACTGTGCAAATCGGCGGCACCGGCATGGGACTGGGGGCGATGCAGCGGATCGGCGAAAGTCTCGCGGCTGAGGACCCCAAATTTCAGTTCGAGGTCCTGCCGAGCCTCGGCACGTCAGGAGGTATAAAGGCGCTGGCCGCGGAAGTGATCGACGTCGCCATCGCCGGCCGCGCCATGAAGGCCAAGGAGAAAGCGTTAGGCGTCCGCGAAGCGGCGTGCATAACGACCGCGCTGATATTCGCCACGACCCACAAAAAGCCGGGAAACCTTGTCTCGGCCCGGCTTCCCGCTCTGTACGCCAACCCAAGTCCTCGCTGGCAGGATGGCAAGCCGCTGAAAATCATCCTCCGCGCGCGGTCAGGATCGGAGAATCCGTACCTAGCCGCAACGGTGCCGGGAATGGCTGAGGCCTTAAAAAAGGCCTACGAGCGTCGGGGAATGCCTGTCGGCTCCACCGACCAGGAGAACGCCGATCTGGCGACGCGCACTCAGGGGTCGCTCGCCGTCATGACATTGCTTCAACTCCGGGGCGAACGGCTGAACCTTAACGTGTTGCCGCTGGATGGGGTCGTAGCCTCCGAGACAACGCTGGCGAACAAGACCTATCCGATGCCGCTGCGCGTCTGCCTCCTGCTTCGAACCAACCCAACGGCAAACGCGGCTCGGCTTGTCGCACATCTCAGCTCGGCAACCGGGCGGTCTCTGCTTCAATCGTTTGCCGCCATTCCGGCAAAGTGAACGCCGGAAATGGCCGACAAAAACTCTTTTGCGGAGCTCAGTCGGAGCGTACGCGTCATTGCCGCGGGGATTGGCCTGCTGATCAGCATCGCCGTGCCGGCGGTTATCGGTTTCTCCAACCTGTCCAATTTGCGCGGCATTATGGAGTACCGCACGCAGTTGGCGGCCGAGCGGGTGGGGCAATACGCCTATGTGCAAGGCAAGACCTGGCGATTTAGCGATAGCAGAATAGCGGAACTGGTTGAATTCGCGATCCCCGAAAAAGACCTATTGAGCTACATGCATGTCATCAGTTCCAGTGGCCAAACGGTCGTGGCGATGGGCGAGCCGGTGTCTTTCCCAGCCTTGAGTGTGCGATCACCCATTACCGTGCGCGATCGGAAAGAAGGTGAGGTCATACTCGACGTCAGCTTGCTGCCATTGTTGGGACTTGTCATTGCAGTTTTTTTTCTGGGACTTGTCCTGGGCGGTATCGCGTATGCCACCGTGTATTTATTGCCGTTACGCGCGCTGCGCGCGGCGATAAGCGATCACTCCACAGTGCAGGAAAACCTGCGTGTTCAGATCGATCAAACCAATGAGGCGCTCAAGGCCGCGCAGGACGAGACTGAGAAGGCGGAACAGGCAAACCAGGCAAAATCGGAATTTCTTGCAAATATGAGCCATGAAATCCGAACGCCGATGAATGGCGTTCTGGGGATGCTGGGGTTGTTGCTAGTGTTCCGCCCGAAACGAATGATTCCCATAAGGCGGATTT
>JAQBTY010000214.1 GCA_027624735.1 Pseudomonadota bacterium
TCGATCTGGCGGATGCGCTCGCGGGTGACCGAGAACTGCTGGCCGACCTCTTCCAGCGTGTGGTCGGTGCTCATGCCGATGCCGAAGCGCATCCTGAGCACGCGCTCCTCTCGCGGGGTGACCGATTCCAGCACCCGCCTCGTGGTTTCGCGCAAATTCCCCTGGATCGCCGCATCCAGCGGCTGGATCGCGTTCTTGTCCTCGATGAGGTCGCCAAGATAGCTGTCTTCCTCGTCGCCGATTGGCGTCTCGAGCGAGATTGGCTCCTTGGCGATATCGAGCGCCTTGCGCACCTTTTCGAGCGGTATGCCGAGGCGCTGGCTGAGCTCCTCGGGCGTTGGCTCGCGGCCGATCTCGTGCAGGATCTGGCGCGAGGTGCGGACCAACTTGTTGGTGAGCTCGATTAAGTGCTCCGGAAGGCGAATGGTGCGCGCCTGGTCGGCGATCGAGCGCGTGATGGCCTGGCGGATCCACCAGGTGGCGTAGGTCGAGAACTTGTAGCCGCGGCGGTACTCGAACTTGTCGACCGCCTTCATCAGACCGATGTTGCCTTCCTGGATGCGATCGAGGAACTGCAGCCCGTGAAAGGGGTACTTCTTGGTAATCGAGATCACCAGGCGCAGGTTGGCCTCGATCATCTCGTTCTTGGCGCGGCCGGCGTCGCGCTCGCCGCGTTGGACCTGGCCGACGATACGGCGGAACTCGGAGATCGGCATCTCGATCTCCTCCTCCAGCCGAGCGATGTCCTTGCGGATGGCGCGGATCTCGTCATTATGCTTGGAGACGAAGCCTTTCCAACCCTTCTCGGACAGCTGGGAGACCCGGCTGAGCCACTGGGAATCGGTCTCGTGGCCGAAATGGTGCTCGAGGAAGGATTCGCGCTTGATGCCGGAGCGCAGGGCGAGGCGCAAAAGCTTGCCCTCGAGGCCGATCAGCGTGGGGTTGTAGAGGTAGAGCTCCTGCACCAGCTGGTCGATGCGGGCGTTGTTCAGGCGGATGCTCTTGACGCATTCGACCATCTCCTGGTTCAGCTTCTGCAGTCGCCGCTCGGATGCCTTGCTGAATAAATCCTTGCCCTTGACGGCGCCGTCGCGTTTGACGAGCAGGCGGCGCACCTTGCCATGGGTCGCCGCAATGTCGTCGAAAGTCTTCAGCACCTGCGCCTTAAGGCTTTCCTCCATCGCCGCAAGCGATATGTTGGTCTCGTCGCCGTCATCGCTGTCATCGTCGTCCTCGCTTTCGAGGTCGTCGTCCCGGTCTGCCGCGCCCGCGCGGTTAACGGCCGAACCACTGGCATCGCCGTCGTAGGTGGCGTTGAGGTCGATCATGTCGCGCAGCAGGATATGTCCCTCGACCAGCGCATCGCGCCAGTTCATCATCGCGCGCAGCGTCAGCGGGCTCTCGCATATCGCCCCGACCAACTTCTCGCGGCCGGCCTCGATGCGCTTGAAGACGGCGATCTCGCCCTCGCGCGACAAGAGCTCGACCGAACCCATCTCGCGCAGATACATGCGGACAGGGTCATCAGTGCGGCCGAGGTCTTTGTCCTCTTTCACCGCCGGCGCGGCCTTGGCGTCGCCGGAATCGCCGTCGGACGAAGAATCCTCGCCGTCGTCGTTTTCGACCACGTTGATGCCCATCTCGGACAACGCGGCCATGGTAACCTCGATTTGCTCGGAGGAGACCTTCTCCGGCGGCAGGGCGGCATTCAGCTCGTCATAGGTGACGTAACCGCTCTCCTTGCCGCGCACCAGCAACTTCTCGACCGATGCCTCGGCTGAATCGATCAGCGGCGCGTTGGAAGATTCTTCCTGGGTCTGTCCCGACCGTGTTCCGTTGATTGCTTTCGTCGCCATGTGGCTGCCTTTTGCGCGAGAACGTATTCGACCATCGTCCGACGGGACGGCGGCCGTGGCCACGTTTTCTCCGGGAATTTCCAGATGATTCCTCCCAACAATCGAAAACGGTAGCATACCTGTGTTTTGACCGAAAGCGTGACCATCCATCCCGGAACAGTAGCGTGGGACGGGCCACTCGGTGGGCCCGAAACCCTGCCAAGGCGCAATCAGGTGCGTAAAGACCATGGTCCCCCAATAGCTCGTCGGGGCGTCCCGCTGCATACAGGCGTGTACCACCCCCCTCACCAGAACTGGGCGAGACCATCGAGTTCCCGGCAGTCCACGGACTGTATCACTACTACCTCCGGAAAGCCGCATGAATTTCCGGGACCCACAGGTGTCCGTTACGCTACAAAGGCAACAATGCGCCATGGTCACTAAAGAGCTAAAGCGGTAAGTTCAGTCTGCGGCAATTCTTCAAAATGGTGCGAGACGTGTTGGTAACAGTTGTCCGCGTGACGAAAACGCGGCCTGTTGGGAACTGCCGCTCTGCAGCAAGGGAGATCTCACATGCCAAATTTCATCTGCTTTATTAACTGGACCGACGAAGGTGCCAAGAACGTCAAGGATATACCCAAGCGCCGCGACGCCGCGGAATCGGTCGCAGCAAGCCTCGGCGGAAAGGTCGTGGGCGCATATGTCACGACCGGCCAATATGATGTTGTAGCGATCCTTGATATGCCGGATGGAGAGGCGATGGCGAAGTTCGCGCTCGCGGCTAGTTCCCGCGGTCAGGCCAGGACGACGACGGTTAGAGCTTTTTCAGATGAGGTTGGACCTCGGCATAAAAGCCGGTCCGGTCTTCGATATTCATGGTTACATTCAGGCAAAAAACTACGTCGAAGCTCGCGTCATCGAATGGCAGGTCAAGCGCGTTGGCGCATTTGAATTCCACGCGGTCGCCAAGCCCGCAGCGCTCGGTCAGCATTGCGGCAACGTTCACGTATTCCTCGGTAAGATCAATCCCGGTCACCCGGCAGCCGAACGCATTCGCGAAATAGCGGGCGGGGCCGCCAATGCCACAGCCGATATCAAGCACCGCCATTTCAGGTTCGAGTTTGACTAGCCCGGCATGTTCGGTGGTGTTGAGATAACCGCCGCCATGAATGTGGTCGACTTCCGCCAGCATTTCCTGCGTCAGATTGTCGGTGTCCATACCAAACGATTGAAGCTTGGAAAGTATCCGTTCACCAAGACCCGCATTGCCATAATCGCCGACAATCGCGCTTTCCGTATTTCCCATAATCCCGCCTCGAAATTTTTGTATCTGACTAAAAACACCTTAAGCCAGATATTTCATCTTCCGTTTCACAAAGACACCATCGGATTTTCTGGCGGATTTTTCTGGCGCCAAACATAAAAAAACGGCGCCGACATTCCTGTCGGCGCCGCTATATCGTGAGCGATACCTCAAACGATGAGGCACATCATTTTAACGCTTCATGTCGAGCTGCTGGCTGATCGTTAGCTGACGATCGGGCTTGCCTTCCTTGTACAGAAGTCGCTTCAGATCATCATGATATTTTGAACGACTCTTGAGCTGCTTCCATATCTCGCCATGGGCGATTTCAAGATATTTCGCCCCCGCACGGCCCGTCAGGACGATATCTTTCACACCAGCCTCCCTGATGATTTTTTCCTCGCGCAGGCGCTCGGCCTCGACAAAAAGAACCGAACTTGTCTCGAATTCAATGGCCAAGCGGTTTAACCGATCCTTCTGCGCCTTCGTCAGCGACGCCCAGGTGGCGAGATTAATCGTTTCGACCGTGTTGCTCTGATAGTAATTGGGCCTGAGCCGGAACTTGGTAACCGTGTGCATGCCGAGCGCGGGCAGGGAAACATCGGTAAAGCCGAAGCCGTCGACGGTGCCGCGCTGAACCGCGGTGAGCAATTCGCTGGTTTTTATGTTGATGGTTGTCGCGCCGAGAGCACGGAACAGTGGACGATAGGTGCCGGTTGCGCGCATTTTGAAGCCGGTCAGGTCAGGCAGGCCGTCCTTGCCGATTTTCGGCTCCTTCACCAGATAGGTGTAGTACGACGTCATGTTCGAGCCCCAGGACAGCAGATGCGCGCCCGCCCTTTCCGCATAAATCTTCTGCAGAAGCTCCCAGCCGCCATTGGCCCGCAGCGCGCGCGGGCCCTGGTTGGACGCGGTCAGCGCATAGCCTTCCGGTACGGTGCCGATATAATAGGCCGTCGGGCAGCTCAGAATATCGTATTGGCCGCGCTTGAGCGCCGCGGCCGATTTGGTCGGCGGCACAATTTCCTGGCCACCGAGATACTTGACCTGAACAACGCCTTTTCCGGAGGTATTAATAACCTTGACGAATTTCTCCAGGAAGGCTTGCGCCAGAATGTTTGTCTGCTGCAGGCCGGTGACGGCAGTCAGCGTCTTCTCCGCGGCGAATGCCGACGATGCGAACACCGCCGCCGAAGCGGCAACGACGCCAATACCCAAATTCAATTTGTTCATTTTTGTTTCCCTGTAGGTTCACCCAAGAAGAATGATTTCTATGGGTCAATAATTATCAACCCCATCAGGCGGAAGTGTGACGCCACCCCATTTTTATGTCAAACACCGTACCGCAAGAAAGCGCCCTAATCGGTTCACGATCCCGAAATCGGTATGCCTTGGCGCACAGACAAAAAACGGCGCCGACATTGCAGCCGGCGCCGATATTTCTGTCCTAAAACCCTAAGAAATTAGGGCTCTTGCTGCTTAGCGTTTCTCGTCGAGCTGCCGGTTGATATCGACCTGGCGGCTGGGATTGCCGGGTTTGTACAGCAACGGCTTCAACTGATCGTGGTACTTTGACCGTGTCTTGAGTTCCTTCCAGATCTCGCCATGGGCGATTTCAAGATATTTCGCCGCAGCGGCGCCTTTGAGATTAATGTCCTTGATTCCAACCTGCTTGATGATTTTTTCTTCGCGCAGGCGCTCGGCCTCGATAAACAGAACCGAGCTCGTCTCGAATTCGACGCCGATGCGGTTCAGAAGGTCTTTCTGCGCCTTGTTCAGTCCCGCCCAGCTGGCGAGATTCATCGTTTCGACCGTGTTGCTCTGATAGTAATTGGGCTGGATGCGGTACTTGGTGACGGTGTGCAGACCGATCGCCGGCAGGGACACGTCGGTAAAGCCGTAGCCGTCGACGGTGCCGCGCTGAACGGCGGTAATGACCTCGCTCGACTTAATGTTGATCGTCGTGGCGCCGAGCGCGCGGAACAGCGGCCGGTAGGTGCCGGTGGCCCGCATCTTGTAGCCGGTCAGATCGGGGACGCCGTCCGGACCGAGCTTTGGCTCCTTCCACAGATAGGTGTGATAAGATGTCATGCTGGCGCCCCAGGACAGAAGATGCGCGCCGGCCTTTTCCGCGTAGACTTTCTGCAAAAGCTCCCAGCCGCCATTGGCCCGGATCTCGCGGGGCCCCTGATTGGAAGCGGTCAGCGCATAGCCTTCCGGAACGGTGCCAATGTAATACGCGGTCGGGCTGCTCAGCATATCGAACTGACCCCGCTTGAGCGCGGCGGCCGCCTTGGTGGGCGGCACGATTTCCTGGCCACCCATATATTTGATCTGCAGGAGTCCCTTGCCGGCGGCGTTAAGCGGTTTGACGAATTTCTCGAGGTAGGCCTTCGCCAGAATATTTGTCTGCTGCAGGCCGGTGACGGCAGTCAGCGTCTTTTCCGCGGCAACCGCCGCCGTCGACGCGGCAATAGTTGCAATCGCCGCGACGCTAATCGCGCCGACGACTATTTTTAAATTGGTCATAAATTTCTCCTAAAAAGATGTATGAATTTAAGGGCAATTACCCCGTTAAATACCGGAATACGTCGCGTCCCTAAACTTCGGGCCGCATACTGAACAGACTCCCAATTTCTGTCAATTGTCCGGCGTACCGGAACGGATCGAAAATCCGCCGGGTTCAAACCCCCATCAGGCTCGGCAGAAAAAGTCCGAGCATGGGGAAGATGACCAGTATGATGATCAGGATCAGGTCGCAGAGCAGGAACGGGGCTGCATAGGAGGCAACCTCGAACAGGGTGGTGCCCTTGACCATGCCGATCATGATGAACAGCAATAGCCCGAACGGCGGCGTCGTCGCCGCCATTTCCAGCGCCATGAGCACGATCAGCGCGAACCAGATGGGGTCGTAACCCAAGGTGATGGCCAAGGGAAAAAAGATCGGCACGGTGATCAGCATCATGGAAACCTGATCCATGAACATGCCAAGCAGGATGAGAACGAGAAACATCGCGGTGAGAATAATCAGCGGCGCCAGATCGAAACCCGTCGCCCAGGTGACCAGCCCCCGTCCGGCGCCGGACAGGGCCAGCATCTGGCTGAAGACGGTCGAGTTCATCAGGATAAAGAACACCATGCCGCCGGTGCGCACGGTCGCCATCAAGGACGTCTTGAAGGCATTGAAACTCCAGACCCCGCGCGCGATTGCGAGAATAACCACGCCGAGAACGCCAAACGACGCGGATTCCGACGGCGTCGCCCAACCCAGGACGATAAAGCCGATCACCATGAAAACCACCAGGCTCATGGGCAGGATGTTGACGCAAATTTCATAGAGTTTTTCGCGCGCGCTGGTTTCTGGCACTTCGTAGCTGGGCGCGGCCTCGGGGTTCATCTTGAGTTGCAGCAAAATCATCAAGGCATAAAGGCACGCCAGCACAATTCCCGGCAACAGCCCGGCAATCAGCAGCTTGCCGACGTCGATGTTGGCGATGCTGGCCAGCAGCACGCCCAGCGACGACGGCGGGATGATCATGGCGAGACCGCCGGTGCCGAGGATAGGGCCCATCGACATACGCTTGTTGTAGCCGCGCCGTGTCATCTCCGGCACCAGCAGCGAGCCCAGCATCGCCGTGTTGGCCATGGTCGATCCGGTCAGGGTGGAAAACAGCGACCCACCGATCACCGTCAGAAAACACAGCCGGCCGGGGATTTTCCCCATCAGCTTGTCGAGCGCATCGAAGACCTTGATCGCCAGTCCGGTATGAAAAAACAGCGATCCCATCAGAATAAACATCAGGATGGGTGACAACGTGAACGTCGTGATCAGGTTCGTGGAATCGTCGACGATCTGGATCAGATTGGACCAGCCATTGGCGAAAACAAAGATCCCCACGACGTTGGTGAGCACGAAGGTAAAGGCCACCGGCAGCCCGATCGACATGCCGAGCATGATGCATCCAAGCAACAGCGCGCCAGCTTCATACCATTCCATGATCAGACGCCGTCCTTGACCTGGGTCAAATCGTAATTGTAGTAGGACCGCAATCCCAGCAGGTACATCAGGAACTCCAGCGCAACGAGCAGGAAGGCAAGCGGCATTGGGGCGAACATCATCCACAACGGAACCGCGACGCCGCGAATATCTGTTTCCATGGTCGCGAGCGCTTCGGCCAAAAGAACAATCGAATAATAGGCGAACATCAACGAGACACCCATGCACAGCACATAGACCAGCTTTGCCAGGAACACCTGCGCGGGTCGGGGCAGAATGGTCACGACCGCTTCGATGGCAACATGGCCGCGCTCGCGGACCAGCCAGGGCGCCGAACACATGGCGAAATACAGCAGCCCATATTCGACGCACGTCAGTGTCAGCCCCGGCGGCGTAATACCGACGGTTCGCACCGATACATCTATCACAATCATCACGAATATGGCCGTCACGATAAAACACGCGACATAGGCAAGCGCGGTCACCGCACGGTCAAGCGCCTTGTCGAATTTTTCGATCAAGGGGTCCCCCCTGTCATTCGGCCAGAAAATTCAGCTGGTTTATTGGAGCACCGGCCCGGGCAACATGCCCGGGCCGTAC
>JAQBTY010000215.1 GCA_027624735.1 Pseudomonadota bacterium
CCCCCGAAAGGACGTTCAACCGCAGTTACCACATATAGACGAGCCTGAGTTAACGGGATAAGCCACCAACATATTGCGTCGGAATTCGCGCTGGCGTACCTGAGCGCTGTCCTCAACGAAGTAAAACCTCGGTCTGTTCTGGAATTTGGCGCCGGCATCGGAACTATTACCAGTTTCCTGATGACGCATCCTGCGAATATTGACCATGTCACGACCACGGAAAGCAACGCATTTTGCCTCGAGCAGTTTGCCGCGAATATTCCTGAAGAATATAGCGACCGCTACGATTTGATAGCCGATGACAGCAACTTGATTCCCGGCCAAAGACGGTACGATCTGGTGATCGTCGACAATTCGGTGAGCAAGCAGGGCTGCGCATTTCTGGATTCCGGTATGATCTGTTTTGTGGAAGGCCGCCGCACGGGAACCCGTCAGGAAATTCAGGGTGAGCTTGCCGGCCGGGGGCTGCGCTGTAATCTTGCCAATTACAATCGCGGTAGGCGCTATTTCAGCATGGGCCTAAAGCGCACCAAAAAGACAGGCATTCCCTACCCTATAATTCAAATAGCTAAGGCGCGGAAAGGATGCTGGATTGGGGTAGTTGAACCAACGGTTTAGTTGGTTTGGTCGTCCAATGTTTCGACCATGGAATCGGCGCGCTTGATGGCCGCTTCAAGGCGGGCGTCGAGCGCCGGCAGATTCTTCTTGGGCTCCAGAAAATAAGCCGTCCTCTTGAGCGCAGCGATAAACGACCGGTGAACGAACCTGCCCCAAAACCGCATCGGGCGGTCAAAGTCGAAGAGCAGAACAACACGCTCTTCATCCGTGTCATTCCACACCTCGTGATCGTAAGTATCGTCGAAGACGAAGAGCTCACCCTCGCGCCAGACACAGGTTTCATCACCGACCCGCATGCGGCAGCGTTCGGGATTTTTGGGAATTTGGATGCCAAGATGACACCGCAATATACCCTTGGTGACGCCGCGATGGGCTGGAACATGGTAATTGGGGGCGAGGATCGAAAACCAGGCGGTTTGAAGGCGCGGCACGTTTTCAAGCAGCTTTGACGTCAGTGGCGTCCTCGCGCAGTTGGTTTCATGTTTGCCGCCGAAGCCGTAAAGAACGAACACATGCCAGTTATCGTCTTTCGCGATCTTGCGCTGGTCACGGGAAAGTTCCTGAAAAACCGGTAAGGCGTCGCGATGCTGTAACAGGGGTTTTATTTCATCACGGATCGTTTCCCAGTTCGCCTCGATATCGTTGAGAAATGCGAACTGGCGCCGATCGAGAACAGGGGCATCTTCGACCAGCGACTGCTTGCTGAGAAACCCCGCCATATTCCGGATCAAACGTTTTCCGAAACGTTTGACGCGTTTGCGACGCCTTACGCGAAAGCGCTCCAAAATTCCGGCGGTGTGCTGAGGGGCCTTACTTGCCATGTCAATCCTGAGCGGCCTCGATCGAAGTGGTCATCTTATACCATGTTGGCGTAGTTTTTAGTGCGCGACGTTCCGACTTCAGCGGCAATTTGACGCAGAAGGTCCGCCTGCCGCTGAATTTCCTTTTCCGGCATACCCGGATAACAAGGTACGACGACCATATCGGCCAACATCTGCGCGGCGACGTTGGGTGTCAGATGTTCGGCATAGTCCGGCGCGGGCACGGCCTGGGATCTCGGAAGGTTTGCACCATCGAATCCGTTTTCGCGGAGACGCTTGATAAAAATGTTCGGGTCGTCGACCAGGACCGGAAAGACCCAGTAATCGTGATAGCTGGTGCCCTGCGCCGGCAGAACGATAGATCCGCCGAGGAGATCGCGCAGTCTGCGCCCGATTGCCGCCCGTGATTCGAGCGATCCTTCGACAAATCCGCTGAGACGGCGGTACATCAGAGCGAGCATCCCGGCGGAGGGCTGGTATCGCCTTTGTTTCGTCTTGCCCAATGGCGCGACGTTCCGGACATTGTCTGAAATCGCGTCTTCATAATCCTGATCGCGCCGATTAAAGAACTGGAAGATCAACCCCATCACCCATCGAGACGTGATGATCTTCAGCGCCGAGAACTGGAGAATGCGTTTTAATTGATTTAAATTCTTTTGAACCGGATAGGCGCTCTGGATGGTGCGCATACGGGAGCTCAGATCCGGATCCTTTACCACGATCAGGGCGCCGCCCAAGGCAGTCGCTGTTTTTAAGGGGCCAAAGGAAAACAGTACGAGATCAGAAGCCGGGTGACCGCTATAGGCGCGGCCGTTAAAGGCCTGCGCACAGTCTTCGACCAAGAGGAGATCGTGCTGGTGCGCGAAATCGACAAGGGGCTGCATGTCGAGCCGTGTGCCAAAAAGATGCGCAACAACCAGAACTTTGGATTTGGGCGTTATGGCGGCCCGCAGATTTTCGATAGACGGCGCCATATGGGCGATATCGAGATCCACCGGCACGGGCATCAGGCCGGCGCGGCGGGCTATGGTAACCATGCCCCTGATGTTCAGGGCCGAAAACAGAACCTCATCGCCTTCATTCAGATCCAGCGCCTGCAGAAGCAGGTCGAACCCACTGCGAACCGAGTAGGCGGCCAGGACACTGAAGTCCCCGGCGAAATAGCCTTCCACCTGCTCGACAAGCCTGGTCCGATCAGTCGGTAGGATGCAAGCCAGTCCGCCCGTCAGAAGGTCACGCCAACTGATTTTAAGTTGTGTTCTGGCCCACATGGTCGGTGAACGGCCTCCCCATTAAATACTTTGCCCCATATAGCCTTTTTCTATCAGATAGAGGCTCCAAATACATCTAACAGATATATTATAAGGATCGTTGAGATATCTTAGTGTATTGTCCATGAAGGGCGTATTCATTAGGTTACGCCGCAATCGCACACACGGAACTAAATAAATTTAGGGGTTATCGGTCGGTGCAATCCGTTGAGGGGACGTGGTCCAGCCGCGAATACAGCTTGGACAAGATGACGCTTGGTGAACTCGTCGCCGGATATTTTACCTATCCGGGTATACAGATTTACGGCCTGTTGAGCGCCATTTGTGTGGCGATCGCCCTCTATTTTTCTGACCGGTTGTTGCCGTTGATCGTTGCAGCGGTTGCGACCGGTCTGGTTTATCCGCTTGTCTGGTACCTGCTTCATCGATTCGTTCTGCATGGGACATGGCTGTATAAACGACCAGAAACTGCGGCGGTTTGGAAACGCATCCATTTCGATCACCATCAGGACCCCCATAACCTTGCCGTGCTGTTTGGGGCTCTTTACACGACTGTTCCAACCATACTGGCTGTCGCCGTTCCCATCGGCTGGGCAGTCGGTGGCCTGTCCGCGGCGGCGGCGGCGGTAGCATCGGGTTTAGTCGTCACCTGCTTCTACGAATTTTGCCATTGCATCCAGCATTTGCGGTTTACGCCCAAATCGAGGATTCTGATGCTCATGAAAAAGCGCCATTTGGCGCATCATTTTCATAGCGAAAGGGGCAATTTCGGCATCACCAATTTCATGTGGGATCGCCTGTTCGGCACTTATTATCCCGATCCCAAAACCTTTCCCGTGAGCGCCACCACCTTCAACCTTGGTTACACGGCGGAGGAGGCGGAGCGGTATCCATGGGTGGCGGAACTGTCGGGCTTGACCATCGCAAATGACGCGGCCCAGGCCAATGGCGCGGCCCAGCAAAGAGCTGACCTACGATAGTCCCAATTTCCAAAACGGCAGGCGCATCGCTTTCAATCATCCCCGTTGACACCGCCGACGATCACGATGCTTTTTTGCGGGTTCCCTGGGCGATCTATCGCGAAGATACCCATTGGGTGCCGCCGTTGCTTGCGGAGCGCCGCGATCATCTCAACCCGCGTAAAAATCCGTTTTTTGATGATGCGGAGGCGAAATTCTGGCTGGCCAGAAGAGGGAAGGAGCCCGTCGGCCGCATATCGGCGCAGGTGAATCACGCGCATCTGAAACGACATGGCGATGCGACGGGGCATTTTGGATTTCTTGAAGCGGAAGACAATGCCGAGACATTTCAGGCGCTTCTGAGCACGGCGGAAGGCTGGCTACGGGAAAAGGGCATGCGCCGCGCGACAGGCCCGTTTAGCTTGTCGATCAATGACGAGTCCGGTCTGCTTATCGACGGCTTTGATACGCCGCCCTCCGTCATGATGGGGCATGCACGACCCTATTATGGCGACCGGGTAGAGGAAGCCGGATACAAGAAGGCCAAGGATTTGATCTGTTACCGCTATATGACGGATCAGGACAATTCGCCGCGGGTTGCCACATTTCTGAAGAGGGCTAAAAAGATCGAGGGGCTGGTCATTCGGCGCCTCGACATGAGTCGATATCAGGCGGAACTTGAAAACATTATTGATATTTTCAACGATGCCTGGTCGGACAATTGGGGATTTGTTCCCTTGTCAAATGCGGAAGTACGCCATATGGGGAAGATGCTCAGGCTGCTGGTTCGACCGCAAAATTTCGCAATAGCGGAAATTGGTGGGGAGCCGGTAGCCATGGCGTTTTGCTTGCCGAATCTGAACGAATCGATCGCCGATTTGGATGGAAGGTTACTGCCGATCGGTTGGGCGAAGCTGCTGTGGCGCGTTAGGGTCAAGACACCCAAGACCTCTCGGATGCCCTTGATGGGTGTCCGTAAGAAATATCAAGGCGGCATGACAGGCGCGGTACTGGCCTATGCGGTGATTGATGCGGTTCGGAAGGTGCAAAAACCGACCGGCGTGAAAATGGCCGAGTTATCCTGGATATTGGAGGACAATTTGCCGGCGCGGCACGTCATCGAACAGTTCGGCGGTGTGGCTTATAAGACCTACCGAATCTATGAGCGGGCGCTCCTGTGACGGATGTGACTCTCCCATCGGCAGAAAGATTCACGGTGCTGGTGCTAGCCGCCGACAGGGGGGCCGATGATCCCGTTGCACGTGCCGGCGGCGTGGCCTGTAAGTCCCTGGTGCTTGTTGCCGGCATCCCCATGTTGGAACGTGTGGTCGCGGCCCTGGCGGCAAGTCCCTGGGTTGGCAATATCGCGGTATCGCTTCGCGACACAAATATTCTGACCGAATTCAGAGGACTCGATCAGGCGGTCAACGACGGGCGGGTCATTGCCGTACAGGCGCAGAACTCACCCAGCAGGAGCGTGCTCCACGCGGTCGAACAGTTAGGCCATTCTTATCCGTTGCTGATCACCACATCCGACCACGCCTTGCTGACCGCGGAAATGGTTGATTATTTTTGCAGCCAGAGCGCGCAATCCGGTGCAGACGTGTGTGCCGGACTGACGTCAGCCCAGGTAATATTGGCCCGGTATCCGGACTCGGTCCGCACGTATTTGAAATTCCGTGGCGGTATGTATTCAGGCAGCAATCTTTTTTCATTGCTGACCGCCCAAGGGATCAAGGGGCCGGAGACCTGGCGCCAAGCGGAACAACATCGAAAGCAACCGTGGAAAATCGCAAGGGTATTCGGCATGGGGGTGCTGACGGCGTATTTGTTGCGCCGGTTAACCCTGGAGACGGCATTTGCGCGAATCGGCGCGAAGGTAGGCATCAAGCTGGCGCCCATAACGATGCCTTTCGCGGAGGCGGCTATCGACGTCGATAGTCCCGGCGATCTGCAAATGGTCGAAGATATTTTAAGACGAACCGACTGACCGCAGATGCACGGGTTGCTGGGTTTGCCATTGCGCAACCATTTGCCGCGCGATTCCGATATCGTGCGGGTAGTCGATTTCACACCAGTCTAGGCCGTGAATGTTGGCCGTCTCTATGGTCATTGTGCCGGCCATGGCGGCGATGACGGAAAGATACCAATGTTTGAGCGCAGCCTCGTTCTCCAGTGAGGATTCGAGCGCGTCCACGAAATGCCCTGGGCCCGCGCCACGGAACAGCAGCATTCCGATCGATTCACCACCGACCCGGGCCTCTTCGAGAGTCTTGCCAATATCCACCAGACGGGTTCCGTCCAGCTCTACTTTCATGTCGTCACTGTCATATCGATCCTTGTGATCGATGGCCAACGTGACGTTCGCAATGTCGCTGGACAAAAGTTTCTCGAGGACGGGGGCGCTGAATAGTGTGTCGCTGTTCAGCAGCAAAAAATCGCCCACCATTTCGGCTCTCACCGTCCAGCAGGTAGCCAGATTGTCAGCAATCGCATGGAAGGGATTATGGACCACACGAAGATTAACCGGGGCGTGTTTACGGGCGAGCCTGTCGGCTTCCTGGCGGACGGACTCTATATTAAAACCGGCTGCGAATACGACTTCGGAGACCCCGCAATCGACCAGCGCGTCCAGTTGCCATTCGAACAGCGTCTTGCCGCCAATATTGATCAGCGCTTTCGGTGTAGTTTCTGTGAGAGGAAGCAGGCGCTTGCCCTGACCGGCGCCGATGATCAATGCTTTCACTGGAATTACGGTATCCTACTGTGAAGTCTTTATTATAACCGCTAAGGTTTAATCACATTTTCTCGAATCGGCGTCAACAGAGTATAAATGTCAGGATGAAATTTAGCCGCCATGTTTACCCTCGCCCATATCACCGATCCCCACGTGGGGCCGTTACCTCGCGTAAGCGCCCGGGATCTGCTCAATAAGCGCATATTTGGGTATTTGTCCTGGATACGGCGGCGGCGTGATATTCATCGGCCGGAAATCCTGGCGGATCTGCAACGCGACTTGGCCGATATCGAGCCTGATCACGTGGCGATAACCGGCGATTTGACGAATATCGCACTGCCGGAAGAATTTCAGCAGGCTTTGCGATGGCTTGGGCAGCTCGGTCAAGCTGACAGAATTACCGTGATCCCCGGTAATCACGATGCCTATGTGGCGCTTCCCTGGGAAGAGTCGATCGGCCAATGGTCCCAGTACATGGCCGGTGATTCGGACACCGTTGAGGCAAGCGGACCCATGGCGGCGGATGATTTTCCCGCAGTCCGTATCAGGGGGGATATTGCCTTGATTGGGCTTACAACAGCCCAGGCAACGCCCCTGTTCCTTGCGACCGGCGAGATTGGACGTGAACAGCTTGCCAGGCTGGAAGGTCACCTGACGGCTCTGGGCCGGAAAGGATTATGTCGCGTGATTTTGTTGCATCACCCACCGTGTCCTGATGGCCTGGCATGGCGCAAACGGCTGGTCGATGCGGAAGAGTTCCGGTCCGTCGTCAGCCGCTGCGGCGCGGAATTGGTCCTGCACGGACATGACCACAAGTTCGGGTCCGCGTCGATCGACAGTGTAGACGGCAGGGTTGCCGTTTTTGGCGTGCCGTCCGCGTCGGCCCTGGCGGACGGTAAGCGGCCGCAGTCCCATTACCATCTGTACGGCATCGACCGTTCAGCAAGAGGCTGGGAAATCACGGTGAAAGTGCGGCGCTACGATGGCAGGGAAATTGGTTTTGTCCAAAGCGACGTCCGTGCGCTTACCCTCGAACGGACATGACGGATCTGTAATTTCACAGATAGACGACTGAAATCCGCAGGTCGATCCCCGTTTGTTTGGCCTTAAAGCGGATTTCCTCTTCTTCGGGCAGGTCAAAGCCGAGAGATGGGTTGTTTGAAAACCCAAACCCTTCCTGCGGGATACCGATAATGTTCCGGTCTAATTTCTTGTTGTCGTTTTCATCGTGATAGCCCGGATTATTCACGGTGGTCGGATGGTTTGAGCAAGGCGCGTGGTA
>JAQBTY010000216.1 GCA_027624735.1 Pseudomonadota bacterium
CTGTCAGGGCAATGGCTGCGCCATGCTGGGCGGCTATCTCAAACCCGAAATCGCCGATGAAATTTGGCAAGACAAGCCGACCGGCGTTCTGGCCTGGGGGCCGGGCAGGGCGCAAGCCACCGTCGTCAACGGCGGCTATACCGTGAACGCCCAGAGTATGTTCGTCAGCGGCAGCCATCATGCGACCTGGCTCGCCGCCCATTGCAGCACGGTGAAGGAACGCGACGGCTCCACACGGCCCGGTTTCGACGGCAAGCCGGAAAACCGGACGGTACTCATTCGCGCCGACAGAATAAAATTGACCGACACATGGGATGTTGTCGGGCTGCGGGGCACAGGAACGGAAGGATTTACGCTCGAAAAATTCTTTGTGCCGGAAGACCATACCATTGTCCGCGATACCATGATTGCAGCGGCCGGCGACACGGGGGCGCTTTACACCTTCACGACCGTCTCCATCTACGCCATGGGGTTTGCCTCGACCGCCATGGGCATCGCGCAGGGGTTTCTTGACCGGTTCAATGACATGGCGCAGGAAAAAAAGCCGCGCCGGATTACTGTACCGTTGAGCGATATGCCCGTCGTACATGACGAATATGCGCGGGCCCAGGCCAAGCTGGCCTCGGCACGGGCTTACTTGCGCAATTCGGTGGATGCCGCCTGGCGGGAAGCCAAGACCTCCGGTGCGGCGACCGTCGAACAGCGTATGGCCATTCGGCTGGCGGCGACCCATGCCATCCATGAAGCAAAATCGGTTGTCGATACTTTGTTCGATACCGGCGGCACCAGTTCGGTCTTCGCCCTGGCGCCGTTCGAGCGCCGGTTCCGCGATATTCACGCCGTGGCGCTGCAGATCCAGGGACGCAAGACCAATTTTGGCACGGTTGGCGCCTATTTGCTCGGCCATCCCCCGGACATGGGCGTGATTTGACAACAAAAGACCATTCATTTAGATAGGGAGACGAATTATGTCGGCAAAGGCAGATGGACGCATGAAGCGCTGGCAGGAACAGCGCTGGATTCTGGACGCGGTGATCCGCACGGTCGGAATCGAATGGGACCAGGGCAGGGTGGGGTATGGCAGTGCCCCCGGCGGTCCCCAATCGGTCGCCGAGTTCCGCGCCACCGCGGCAAGGATCAAGCGGGTCGGCGATTTCGTCCGCGAGTTCTCCAACACGGCCAAACGGCGCGAAGCCAAGGCGGAAAAATTCGAGGCCGAGGGAAGATTGCTGACGGCGCGCGGTAGCTGGCTGGGGGCGTCGCTGCTTTGGGCCGCCGCGCGCTGGCCGATCTTCGAGACCAATGAAGAGTTGGAACACCTTGAAGAGCGCAGGAACCATTGCTACGGCAAATATATTGAACTGGAACAACGGCCGATCGAGATTGTCCGGATTCCCTTTCAGGGCAAGGAACTGCCTGCCTATCTGCATCTTCCCCATGCGCCGGCGCCGGGTGAGACGTTCCCCTGCTGCATCAATATTCCGGGCATGGATTCAAGCAAGGAAACCGGCGTGATGATGCATGGCGATGGCTATCTCGAACGCGGCATGGCGGTGTTGAGCATCGACGGGCCGGGCCAGGCGGAAAGCTGCGCGCTCGGCATCCATGTGACGGAAAACAACCATATGGAGGCGGCGGTCACTGTTCTCGACTGGCTCGAGAAACATCCCGCCATCGACAAGGACAATATCGTCGTGAGGGGAACCAGCTTCGGGACCTACTGGGGGCTGCAATGGGCCGCGGCGCTCGGCGGACGGATCAAGGGGGTGGCGGTAAGCGGCGTGTGTCACGAGCCCGGCTGCAACACCATCTTCAACATGGCGTCGCCGTCATTCAAGCTGCGCTATATGTGGATGGCCAATTATGACGACGAGGATGCCTTCGACGCGTTCGCACAAAAGATCGACCTCAGGCCCTACGTACCCGATATCACCTGTCCGGTGCTGATTTGCGCCGGCGAACAGGATCAGCTGAGCCCGATCGAGTTCAGCTACGAGGTCTTCGATCACATCAGGGCGCCCAGGGAAATCCTGGTCTATGAGGGCGCCAACCATTCGGTCGCCGATGCCCCTTCGGTCGCGAATGGCGATAACCCGCGTGATTATCTTTGCGATTGGCTGGATGCGCGGCTAAAGGACAAGCCGGTGAAAAGCATGAAAACTTTTGTCGACAGCACGGGCAGGCGCATAGAGGAGTCGGTTTAGTTCGGTTTCCGTTAAACCGGGAATGGGGCGGTCTGAGACCCGCCCTTTTCGAAGGAAGAAGGAGCGGGCATCCGACAAATTTAATCCAATCTTAAAGGGTCGGCGCTGATATTGCATCGGTTTATCCCTTGAACCAGCAGGCGCCTGAGCGATTATCCATGTCGGACAACCAAGCACGCTACGTCCTGGACAACATCAAAGTGATGGTGATCGACGACAACAAGCATATGACAGCGCTGATCGTCGAAATTTTGCTGGCGCTTAATGTAAGGGATGTGGTCGCCGTTTCCGACGCCGCAAAAGCCTTCACAGAGCTTAAGCAATTCTGCCCCGACGTGATCCTGGTTGACTGGAACATGCAGCCATTGGACGGGCTGGATTTTGTTCGTCTGGTCCGCACCGCGAAGAATTCTCCCAATCCCTTCGTGCCGATCATCATGTTGTCGGGATATACGGAATACCGGCGGGTGACCGAGGCCCGCGACGCGGGCGTCAACGAATTTCTCGCCAAACCCATCTCCGCCAAGGCGATCTACCAGCGGATGACATCGATTATCGATAATCCGCGGCCCTTTATACGGACAAAAAATTATTTTGGCCCCTGCCGGCGACGCCAGGATCAGGGGCCCCCACGGGGAAAGGCGGAACGACGCACCGACGAGCACGACGAGCACGCCAATGATGCCGGCCATGGCGGCGCTTCACGTATGCAACCCCGCGGCTAAAGCCGGGCAGGGCGCCGGGATTTCAGCTCCCTTCGAACCGATAGTATTTCGCAAAGCGCATCAGCGGCTCGTCGGTCATGCAGAACATGACGGAATCTTCGGCGGCCTGGTGTTCGATCCAGCTCCAGCATGGGGCGGCGATGGTATCGCCACGGCGCCAGTGAAATTGTTCGTCACCGATGGTCGATGTGCCGCTTCCCTGCATGACCAGATAAACATTGTTGGAGGCGGAGCGGTGCCGGCGTGTCTTCAACCCGGTATCCCAGCGGTGAACATATAATCCCATGGTCGGCATGCTCGGCGTATCGAGCAGTATGCGCGGCCCGAAATATCCCTCCGCATCGGCCGTAGCGGTTTCCAGCGCCTTTTGAGTGCTTTCCCAGGTAAACCGATAGGGTGACACCTCGGTCAGCACGTCGACCTCAACGAAGCCGTCGGGGTGTTCTTCAAAGAACATGGGTTCAAGCAGGTGGTTTAAGGGCACATCGAGCCCATCGAACCAGTAGGCCGGCTGATCGCCGTCATGGCCGTGACCATGCCAGCACCAGCCCGGCGTCAGCACGATATCGCCGGTTTCCATCAGGGTCTTTTCGCCATCGACGGTCGAAAACGCGCCCTTGGCGTCGAGGATGACCCGGAAGGCGTGCGGCGCGTGGCGGTGCGAGCGCGCTTTCTCGCCGGGCAGGATCATCTGGTAGGCGCAGACCAGCGTGCGGGTGGTGGCGATATCGTTGCCCGGGACCGGGTTGCGCATGACCAGATTGCGGCGCTCGGCCAGTTCCGTATTGATCAGGCGGCCGGCGGCATCGAGCGCCTGTTCGCACTCGCTGTAGCGCCACTGGATGGGCTTGAAGGGCGTGGTCGGTTCGGCATAGAGGATCGGCTCATCGCGTGGAATCCAGCCCGGCGTCATATCCATGGTTCCGAGATGGCCGTAGAGATCTTCGAGCGTATTGACGTTTGTTATGGATTGCCGCGTCGCCATGGGCCTGACTCCTTGCGCAAGAACGAAACCGATTGGTCATCACATTATAGGCGGGTTTGGAAAGGGCTGGATAGGGAGGATCGGGTCGATGGACGATGCAATGGACTATGCAGGAGAGGGCGTCGCGCCCCTTTGGGCCGGCACTGTAAAATCGAACCAGGGGGTAGAGTCCTTTTTTTTCGAGGATCAACCCCATGCAAAGTAGAAAATTAACCATAAAACACGGTTTTGGGGCCGAAACAGGGTTAACGCCCGGTGCTTCACGAAATGGTTTCTGTTGCTTCGTATCCGAGCGGCCTTGGTTATCTTTTATCTCGGGTTTTCCCGGGGGAGTAGGAACACATTTTAAGTTTTACATCCCGCTTACAACATCACAATGTCGCATAATGTATATTATGGTTGTTTTATGAAGTGGGGAGGGGCCATCTAAATAACGCCCTCAGACCTCTATCACCATCCCGTCATAGCCCGGTTCCACGCCCGCCGGGCACGCCGCGGCCATTTTGTCGTAATCGGCCTGGAAATTCATGTGGGTCAGGATGGCGCGCTTTGGTTTGACGACATCGATCCATTCGAGGGTGCGTTCGAGGTTGGCGTGGGTCGGGTGCAACGGGCCGTCGCGCAAGGAATCGACGATCCAAAGGTCGATGCCTTTGAGCGCGTCGAGCGAGCCTTCCGGAAAATCGACCACATCCGTCGAATAGGCAAACTTGCCGAAGCGAAAACCCAGTGATGAACAGATGCCGTGATCCTGATCGATGGGGTGAATGGCTGCAAAAGATCCGATGGATATGGGGCCATGGATGACATGGGAATCGAGAATCGGCCGGTAAAGGTCCTCGGGATCCTGTATTTCCGAAAACAAATATCCGAAGCGCTTTCTGAGCCCATCGAGCACGTCTGGCGCGGCATAGGCATCGATGTTTCTGCCCATATGGCGCCGCACGGCGCGCAGATCGTCAATCCCCATGACGTGGTCGGCATGTTCGTGGGTGTACAGAACCGCGTCGATTTCCCGAATACCGGCGGAAATAAGCTGTTCACGCAAATCGGGCGATGTATCGACCAGGACGGTCGTATCATCCTGCTGCACCACGATTGACGGCCTGCGGCGGCGGTTTTTGGGATTGTCCGGGTCACAGTCCCCCCAGTCACCGATTATGGTCGGCACGCCGCTCGATGGCCCGCAGCCGAGTATGGTGATTTTCATCGGGAAGCTTCAGCCGGCGGCTTCGCCTTGGAAAACAGCCTGAAAAAATTATCGGTGGAGATCCGGGCAAACTCATCGGCCGTCAGACCCTTTAATTCCGCCACTTTTTCGGCGGTATGAACGACGAAGGCCGGCTCGTTACGCTTACCGCGGTTGGGAACAGGGGCAAGAAACGGCGAATCCGTTTCCACGATCAGCCGATCCAGCGGCACATCGCGGATGATGTCGCGTAATTCTTCGGCATTTTTGAACGTTACGATGCCCGAGCACGAAATATAAAAGCCGAGTTCCAGCGCCGCCTCAGCCAGGAGCCGGCTGCTCGAAAAACAATGCAGGACTCCCGGGAAAGCGCCCTTCCCGGCCTCGTCCCGCAGGATCGCCGCCATATCGTCGTCGGCGTCACGGGTATGGACGATCAGCGGCAGGCCGGTCTCGCGCGCGGCGGCGATATGGGTACGGAAGCTTGTAATCTGGTCGTCGCGCGGGCTGGTGTCATAAAAATAATCGAGCCCCGTTTCGCCGATCCCCACAACCTTCGGATCGGCCGCTGAAGACAGCAGCCATTCCAGCGTCGCGGTTTCTTCCTCCGCCACCTGATGCGGATGGATACCGACAGAACAGTAGAGCCGGTCGTCGGTTCTCGCCAGGTCGCGGATATGGTCGAAGCGGCTGTGACGGGTACAGATGGTGACCATCATGCCGATTCCGGCATCGAAGGCGCGCCTCAGCACCTCGGCGCGGTCGTCGTCGAACTTGTCGAAATCGAGATGGCAATGGCTGTCGACTAACATCGGGAAATCAGCCTATTCCGCCGCTTCTTCCACAAGGCGCGGGAACACGCCTATGGGCTTGGGCAGTGCGGTGCCGGGGGTCAACGGGTTGGTTAGATCGTCGAAACCACGCGCCTCCGCGGCGACACCGAGTTGATCGAGCATTTTCCCGCAGGAATCCGGCATGAAGGGCTGCAGGATGATCGCGAGATGGCGGATGGTTTCCGCCAGCACATAAAGCACCGTCGCCATTTTCTCAGGATCGGTCTTGCGCAGGGCCCACGGGGCGTCTTCATCGACGCACCGGTTGGCGTCACGCACCACCCGCCATATTTCCTCGAGCGCATCATGGAAGGCCTGCCGGTCCATATGGTCGCGCACCCTATCTCGCAGGGCCTGTGCGCCGAGCAGCACGTTGTAGACCGCGATACCGCTATCAGGGCCAAATTCACCGGGATCGGGAACCTTCGCGTCGCAATTCTTGTTGACCATGGACAGCACGCGTTGCGCCAGATTGCCCAGATCGTTGGCGAGATCGCTGTTCATCCGCCCGATCACCGCGTCGTGCCTGAAATCGCCGTCATTGCCGAACGGCACCTCGCGCATCAGGAAATAACGCACCTGATCGAGCCCGTATTTTTCCACGATGGCGATGGGATCGATGATATTGCCCACCGATTTGGAGATTTTTCGACCTTCATTGGTCCACCAGCCATGGGCAAAAACGCGTTTCGGCGGTGCGATATCGGCCCCCATCAGGAAGGCCGGCCAATAGACCGCGTGGAACCGCAAGATGTCTTTACCCACCATATGAAGATCGGCGGGCCACCATGTTGTAAACGCTTCTGAATCTACGTCCGGGTAACCCACCGCCGTGGCATAGTTGGTGAGCGCGTCAAGCCATACATACATGATGTGATCGGGGTCGTCCGGCACTGGCACGCCCCATTTGAAGCTGGTGCGGGAAACCGACAGATCATGCAGCCCACCCTTGACGAAGCTGATGACCTCGTTCCGGCGCGAATTCGGCGCAATGAAATCGGGGTTTGCCTCATAAAACGCGAGTAGGCGATCCTGCCATTTGGACAAATCGAAAAAATAGCTCGGTTCCTCGACCCATTCCACCTCGGCGCCCGACGGCGCGGTCCGCGTTCCATCGGCGTTCTTGGTAAGCTCGTCCTCGGCATAAAACGCCTCGTCACGGACCGCATACCAGCCGGCATATTTGCCGAGATAGATGTGTCCGTTTTCCTTGAGCTTGCGCCAGATGGCTTGCGTGGCGCTGATATGACGCGGCTCGGTGGTACGAATGAAATCGTCGTTGGAAAACCCCATGATTTTGGCGAGATCGCGAAAATTCTGCGACACCTTGTCGGTAAAGGCCTGCGGATCCATGCCGGCATCGGCGGCGGATTTTTCCACCTTCTGGCCGTGTTCATCGGTGCCGGTCAGGAAATGAACCCGATACCCGTCGAGCCGCTTGAACCGCGCCAGCACGTCGCAGGCAAGCGTGGTGTAGGCATGCCCGATGTGGGGCACGTCATTGACGTAATAGATCGGCGTCGTCAGGTAATAATGCTTGTCGGTCATATTAATGTCCTGCCGATCGGCTGTGTATGTCCGGTTTAATTTCACTCGACCCCTCGTCATGGTCGGCGAAGGCCGACCATCCACGTTTTTCTGTTGTTGTCAGCTTCATTACCGCGGCGAAAAAAACAAAAACTCGTGGATGGTCGGCCTTCGCCGACCATGACGGAGAGGGTGAAGTCCG